>NZ_JBDGML010000096.1:0-81277 GCF_057655195.1 Arthrobacter sp. Soil_N43 | reverse complement strand
AATGGCTAGTCACTGTTGTGCGAATCGGTCTTTGGACCGCTGCCCGGCGGGCCGCTGAGCACGGTGGGGACGTACTCGAGCAGCTGGAGCCGGCCGTCGAAGGTCCTGCTGTCCACCATCTCGAGTGCGACATCCGGATAGCCGTCGTAGATCCGCTCCCGACCGGTGCGACCCGTGATCACGGGGAAGACAACCAGCCGGAACCTGTCCACAAGGCCAGCGGTCAGCAGCGACCGGCAAAGACTGAGGCTCCCGAGGGTGCTCAGGGGCCCGGTCACGGACCGCTTCATCTCCCTGACGGCGTCCACCGCGTCCCCGGTGACCAGCTCCGAGTTCGGCCACGTCAGCGGCGCCTGCAGGGTGGAGGAGAAAACCACCTTGGGCACGGCGGCAAGGCCGGTCAGGCTGGCCCCCTCATCCTCGGAGAACCCTGCGCCCCCGGCTACGGCCTCTTGGGACATGCTGGACATCAGCCGATAGGTGTTCGCCCCGAGAAGGAAGGTGTAGCCCTTCTCCCCCTCCTGCTCGAGCCAAGCCAGGTACTCCGGCCCCTCCAGACCCCACCAGCCGGGCCATCCCTCGGCCGAGGCATACCCGTCCAGGGATATGATCAGGTCCACCATCAGGCCCGCTGATGACGCCTTCGCCGTTGCCTCGCCCATCGCCGTGTCCCCGATCTGATCGACATCAATGTCCACTGGGCCCCTCAGCCGAGGACAGCCGGTTCCCATCCGGGTCTAACCAAGCCACGGCCTGATCGGCACCACGCTGTAGGGAGATGCGGCTTCGACGCCTGTGCCCGAAATGCTATCCCCGGAGCGAGTAGGCGTTCAATAGGCCGCGGCGACTCAGCGCCGGAGTTTCCCCAGGTTCTGCCACTGCCAGAAGTTGCGCCTCCAGTTCTTACCGCGAGGTGATGGTGTGCTTCACCTCCAACACGCCCGAATCTTCCTCCGGCAATCTAGGCTTTCGCACCATAGCGTTGAACTGAAACAGGCACCGTCGACAACAAGGGAACCCCACATGGCAGATGCTGACCCCCGGAGCGGTGGTGGACGAAGCGGACTTTCCGCCCGGATTCTGGGAGGCGGAACCGAGCCCGATCCACGATTCACCCTGGCCAACGAGCGCACCTTCCTGGCCTGGATCCGCACCTCTCTGGCCTTGCTGGCGGGCGGGGTCGCCGTGGAGGCCTTCATGGCCGACCTCTTTGGCCCGGAACTTCGCAGAACCATCGCGGTGCTCCTGCTGGTGCTGGCCCTCGTCATCGGCGGCGGTTCGTTCTTCCGCTGGCTGAACGTCGAACGTGCCATGCGGCACAAGACCCCGTTGCCGCTGCCCTGGATCGCGCCCATCCTCGCCGCCGGCGGCGCCCTCGTCGCGGCCGTGATGGTCGTGTTCGTCCTGGCCCGCGCCGCCTGACCCGTGACGGGACAGGGCAATACCCCGACACACGGCGATGCCGGCCTCCAACCCGAGCGCACGGACCTTGCCTGGCGCCGCACCACCCTGTCCCTGGTGGCAGCCGCCGCCATTTTCCTGCGCTGGATGCCGCACCACGGCTGGTTCGCCGGCACGCTGGTGGCCGCCGCCGTCCTGACCGCCCTGGCCATCAACCTCACCCGCAGGCGCCGCCTCCACCGCGCCATCCGCGGCATCCAACAGAATGCGATGGTCCCGGACATCGCATCGACGGCGGCCGTCGCAGCGAGCGTCGTCGTCCTCGCCGTCCTGGGGATCTACACCGTCCTCTTCCTGCCCCTCACATAACTGGCAGCGGCGGGAGCCGCGCCGTGAACTGTCGTAGGACAGGAAACAGGCAACGCCAGAACACCGAGGGGTGCCAGCCTGGACCACTCCCCCAGCGCCTGCCCGCGCGCCGCGCCGATGTCTCAGGCGGAGGTCGGCACGATGTTGTGGTTGAGTCGGAAGAGGTTGTGCGGGTCGAAGCGGTTCTTCAGTGCCACCAGTCGGTCATATGTCTCCGGCCCGTAAGCCTGGCGCGCGGCCTCGACGATGTCTTGTCCGGTTTCTGCGCCGAGGAAGTTGACGTATTCGCCGTGCTCGACGAACGGCTGCATGAGAGCGTAGGCCTTCCTGGCGAACGCGCTCAGCCGCTCGTCCTCCGCCGGGTCCTGCCAGAAGCCGTAGATATTCAGCCAGTACTTCGCCGAGCGGTTGGGAAACGCTGTGGCCTCCTCCGGCACACGCTCGAAGGCCCCTTGCATGTGGTGGATATCGATCCCGGTCCCGAACCAGGTCACCTCGGAGGCGAAACCGACCAGAACGTCAACGGCAGCATCGTCCATCCGGGAGAACGACACGTTCTTCCAGTACCCCCGGGAGCCCTTGGGAAAGACGCTGTCCATGGCAGATTGCCACTCCAGCCAGGCGGTCGGCCCGACTTCCTCCTCGTCTGGTGGCGCGGCATCGCGCAGCTGCCCGATCAGCTCGAGCCCGGGCTGGTGGTTCTCCGAAGCCCAGGCGAAGCCGATGATCATCCATGGCTCCTCGCCCATCTCGAAGTCGGGCGGGAGCACCAGGAAGGAGACAATCGGGTTCATCTCCTCGGGCAGATCCTGCGTCCACCGATCGAAGGCTCTCAGCGCGCTCTTCCAGCGGGTCGGGCGGTAGAAGAAATTTCCGCCCAGCACGGCAGCCGGCAGCGGCCGGGCGCGGAAGGTGAAGGACGAGACCACGCCGAAGTTTCCGCCCCCGCCGCGCAACCCCCAGAACAACTCGGGGTTCTGCTGCTCGCTGGCGTGCAGGTGCTCTCCGGTGGCGGTGATGACATCGGCGGAGTCCAGGTTGTCCAGGCTCAGACCGTTGGACCGGGTCAGCCAGCCCACCCCTCCGCCGAGGGTCAGTCCGGCAACCCCTGTGGCGCTGATCACCCCAAGCGGCACGGCCAGTCCGTGCGTTGCGGTGGCGCGGTCCACGTCTGCCAGGGTCGCCCCGGGCTCGACGGTCACGAGCCGGCGTTTCACATCGACATCCACACCGCGCAACTGGCCTAGATCCAGCACGAGACCGCCTTCGACAGTGCCATGGCCGGCAATGTTGTGCCCGCCCCCGCGTACGGCAAGCGGCAGGCCGGTGCGCCGGGCTGCCCGCAGGACGGGATCGATGTCTCCCACGGCTCCCGCCCGGATGACGGCCCGCGGACGCACGTCGATCATGCCGTTCCATACCGCCCGGGCCTCGTCATACAACGGATCGTGCGGTTCGATCACCGACCCCGCCAGGTGCCCGCGCAACTCCTGCAGGGCGCGGTCCTCTTCGCCGTCCTGGTCCGCCTGATGCACTGTGCTCATCGGTCTGCTGCTTCCGTTCCATGGGGGTTGGTGCCCCTGGTCCTGTAGTGGATTTGATCTCGAACAGCTCGCGGTGTCGCCAGTATAGGGTCGCCCCGGGCGCCGAACAATGGATTTCGAAGGATCCTCGTGACCTTCGGCGCGACCCGGTTTGGGTGGGCGGGCTTGGGTCGTGAAACCATACGGAGCGTGACCCAGAAGATTGCGTACCAGGGTGAGCCCGGCGCCAACTCCCATATCGCCTGCAAGCAGATGTTCCCCGAGCTGGAAAGCGTCCCGTGCGCCAGCTTCGAGGACGTCTTTGAATTGGTGTCCAGCGGCGAGGCGGATCTGGCCATGATTCCGATCGAGAACTCGATCGCCGGCCGGGTGGCGGATATCCACATCCTGCTCCCCGAGTCCCGTCTGCAGATCGTCGGCGAGTTCTTCCTGCCTATCCACTTCGACCTGCTTGGCATCCCCGGCAGCACCATCGAGGCGGCCACCGAGGTCCACAGCCACATACACGCCCTGGGCCAGTGCCGGCGCCTGATCCGTGAAGCCCGGTTGCGCCCCGTCATCGCCGGAGACACGGCGGGTTCTGCCCGCGAAGTGCGGGAGTGGAACGATCCCGCCAAACTCTCTCTCGCTCCCCCGCTCGCTGCCCAGATCTACGGCCTGGAGGTGCTGGCCTCTCGGGTCGAGGACGATCCGTCCAACACCACCCGCTTTGTGGTTCTAGCGCGGGAAGCGGAACTGCCGACCCGGGACGAGTTGCCCGGACCGGCAGTGACCAGTTTCGTGTTCCGCGTCCGGAACGTCCCGTCCGCGCTCTACAAGGCTCTTGGCGGTTTTGCCACAAACGGCGTGAATATGACTAGGCTGGAGAGCTACATGGTGGGCAACGAGTTTGCTGCCACCATGTTCATGGCCGATGTCGAGGGCCACCCCGCGGACCTGTCGCTGCGGCTAGCCTTGGAGGAACTGGAGTTCTTTACCACCGAGGTCCGGATCCTGGGTGCATATGCCGCCGCAGAGTTCAGGACCCGGCAGGCAGCCGGCCACTGACCTCCCTGCTTACAGGGACGGCGAATGTTCGTTTCAGGGCTTGCGGCGGCCCACCACGACGCATTCCCGCCGTCGCGATAAACTGGATTGACCATGATCGGTGCCCAGCTCCGTCTTCTGGCCTGGTTCGTCATCCCAGCGACCCTCCTCTCGGGCTGCGCGCCCGCGATCAGGCTCGATGAGGCCGCCACGGATCGACCGATCCAGACCTCTCCGGCCCCGCCAGCCGCACGCGAGGTCGTCCCCGCTCCTCACCCGACCCCGTCCCCCACCCCGACATCGGTTCCCACGCCGGCCCCGGTGCCCCGGGCGTTCGCCCTCAACCTCTACAAGGAGGGGGACTTCGTTCCCCAGTACACCTTTGAGTGGTGTGTGGCGGCGAGCATCCAGATCATGCACAACCTCATCGACGACACGGGGGGCGGCACGTGGGCCGATCGCGTTCAGCAGGGACAGTTGTGGGAGATGGCCCGGGCACGGTCGTCCAACTCGTTTAACGGCGCCAACCCCTTGGGCTGGGCGGAGGTGCTGACCAAGGTCGGAATGGGGCCCTACACCGTCGTCAGCATCGCTGACTACCAGGAAGCGCTGCGGACCGCGGCGCGCGCCATCGCCGACACGGGCCGGCCGGTCGGGCTGGTCATGTGGCGAGGTCGCCACGTATGGGTGATGAGCGGCTTCACCTCGCTCGGCGATCCCGACCGGTTCCCGCGGTTCTCGGTCACCGGCATCCGCGTCCAGGATCCGCTCTACCCGTACGGCGACGAGCGGTGGGGACCTTCCCCCGCGCCCAACGCCCTGCTCACGCCCAAGCAGTTGGCGACGCAGTTCGTCGTCCGCGAGCCGCGACGCTGGAGCAGCAATCTGCCGGCCGGCTACATGCTGGTGCTGCCGCTCGCCAAGGCCTCATCGGACCTGTCGTAGTAGCAACAATCCACATAGGGCGCTCGTGAAATCTGAAGAGCGCCGGGCGTAGATGGTCGCAGACAAAACACCCGAGGAGGTCACGATGACGGTCGCTTTCAACCACACCATCGTCTACGCAACGGACAAACGCCGTTCGGCGGAGTTCCTGGCCAACGTGCTCGGACTGCCGAAACCCCAAGCCATGTGGTCTTTCATGACCGTGCCCCTCGACCACGGGGTGGCCCTCGATTTCGCCACGGTGGACAGGCCCATCTCCCCGCAGCACTACGCCTTCCTGGTCAGCGAGGAGGACTTTGACGGAATCTTCGCAAGGATCCAGGTCCAGGGCATCCCCTACTGGGCGGACCCGGGACGGTCCCGCCCGCAGCAGATCAACCACAACGACGGCGGACGTGGCGTCTACTTCGCGGATCCTGACGGGCATTTCCTCGAGGCGATCACGCGTCCGTACGGATCCTCTTCCTAGGAGACTTTCGCGTGCCATAGTCTGGGCACGCCAGCCTGCGGCCGAAGGTGAAGGCGGAAAGCAGGGCACAACTCGCCGAGAAGGGGCCACCCATGCTGATCTGCGCGACCTGCGCCGTCGAACGTGACGAACCTACCCCGGGGCTCTGCCCGATCTGCACCGACGAGCGGCAGTACGTGCCCGAGGACGGACAACAGTGGCTCACACTGGACGGGCTGGCGCATCAGGGACAGCAGGCATTGTTGAAGGAGAACGAACCGGGACTTGTCGGGATCAAGACGGAGCCAAAAGTCGGGATCGGCCAGACCGCTCAGCTTGTGCTGACACACGAGGGTTCGCTGCTGTGGGATCCGGTCGGATATGTCGATGACAACGCTGTGAAGGCCGTGCTGGAGCGAGGTCCGGTCCTGGCGATCGCCGCCAGCCATCCACACATGTTCGGTGTGCAGGTCGAATGGTCGCACCGGCTCGGTGGCGTCCCTGTACTTGTTGCGGACGCAGACCGCCGCTGGCTGGGACGCAATGATCCAGTCATCGAATACTGGTCCGGCAGTCAAACTATCGCCGAAGGATTGACACTGCACCAGACCGGTGGGCACTTCCTGGGCAGCGCGGTGGTGCACTGGGCTGCGGGAGCGGGTGGCAAAGGAGTCCTGCTGACCGGCGACAGCGTGTATCCGAATCCAGACCGCAGTTCCATCGCCTTCATGCGCAGCTACCCGAATCATTTGCCGCTATCCGGCGCGGTGGCACTGCGAATCGCCGCCCAACTGGGCGAACTCAAGTTCGACCGGATCTACGGCAACTTCAACAACGTCATCGCGTCCGGAGCCAAGGCCGTCCTCCACGCTTCCGCCCAACGGCACGCTGCTTGGGTGCGAGGAGACTACGATCATTTGACCTGATCTATCCATTTCACTTCAGCGTGATTTTGGGGTCCGGTAAAGGTCTACGAGGCCGTCGCCGCCGATCGGGAAGCAGGAACCGGACTCGGGCCCGACACCCTGTACGGTCTCCGCACCAAACCTCGTTTGAAGCAGCCAACCGGGCCACTGCCCCTGCCTGATCTTTTGCCCGATGTCGCCTTCAGTCTCCGACGGCTTCGCGGCCCCGTCGCACGATGAGCGGGTCCGGTTCGTACACGACCGAGGTGTCCTTGTCGTCGTAGTCGAACTGGTTAAGGAAGAACCGGATGGCGTTGATCCGCCCGCGTTTCTTGTCGTTGGACTTGATGGTGATCCACGGCGCGTGATCTGTGTCGGTGAGCAGGAACGTCTCTTCCTTGGCTTCGGTGTAGTCCTCCCACCGGTCCAGGGAGGCAAGATCCACGGGCGAAAGCTTCCAGCGCCGCACCGGGTCGATCTGGCGGATTGCGAAGCGGGTACGCTGCTCGTGCCGGGTGACCGAGAACCAGAACTTGTTCAGGTGGATGCCGGAGTCCACCAGCATCTTCTCGAAGACCGGCGCCTGCTCCATGAAGGTGTGATACTCCGCGTCGGTGCAAAAGCCCATGACCCGTTCCACGTTTCCCCGGTTGTACCAGGAACGGTCGAACATCACGATTTCACCTGCCGTGGGCAGGTGCTGGATGTAGCGCTGGAAGTACCACTGGCCCTGTTCACGGTCCGACGGCTTGCTGAGGGCCACGGTCCGGGCCGAACGGGGGTCCAGGTGTTCGGTGAAGCGCTTGATCGTTCCGCCCTTGCCGGCGGCGTCACGGCCCTCGAAAACGATGACGTTCTTGAGGCCGTGGTCCTGGCCCCAGTACTGGAACTTCAGCAGTTCGACCTGCAGACGGTATTTCTCGAGCTCGTATTCCTCCCGGGACATCCGCACGTCATACGGGTAGTCCTCGCGCCAGGTCTCGACCGCTAAGCCGCCGGGGTCGATGAGCTCCGGGTCTTCGCCCTGGCCGCCGCTCACGGTGTACCCCACCTTGACGAGACGGTCGATGGCTTCGCGCAGGTTGTCCCTTACCCACCACGGATCCCCGGGCGTCCACGGCATTCCTGCCTGCGTCATCCGGGTCTCCCTTCCGGCATCCCCTCAGAATCGACGGCAGTCTAACAGAATGGGCCGGCGCGCCGGAACACTCCTTGGACACTTCTCCGGCAGAACGGCTGGGTGTGCCGGCACCGGCATGATCACCGACCTCGGCGAGGCCGGTCGGAGGGATCCGGCATCGTCCGCACAAACACTAAGGAGGCTGATGGACGCGGCTGCATTACGCCCTCAAACTGATCTAATGGACGACACGGAAAAGCACGACACCATCGCCAAAGTCACCGCACGGCTCGCCGCACGCTATCCCGACGCGCCCCGGCCCTTGATCGCCCAGGTCGTCACGGAAGAATATGAAACACTCGATGCCGGCAGGATTCGGACGTACATCCCGACTCTGGTCGAACGCGGAGCCAAGAACAGGCTCAGCCGCAAGTTCTCCGCCCAGATCGCGAAAATCTGACAGAACTGTCGTCTAGTCTCTGTTACAGCGTGTTCAGAAACCCCAACGCCCTGCCGTGAGCTGCTCCCTGCCAGCTCGCGAAGAACACCTCTGGGCAATGTGGGCCGACCAGGATCACCGCTAAACTCAGACCCTTACAGATTTTCCTATTCAGAGGGAAACAGAGGGGGTCGGCCCAGGCGACCATGAGTGGGAACTGGATCCTTAAAGCGGTACCGGGCATCGAGCTGGCCCGGGGCTATAAGCGGTCATGGCTTAGGTCCGACCTCGCCGCTGGGGCGGCGTTGAGCGCCGTAATGATTCCGGCGGGAATGGCCTACGCGGAGGCGGCAGCCCTTCCGGCTGTCGCTGGGCTGTATGCATCGGTCGTTCCCATGCTGTTCTTTGCAGTTTTCGGCCCGGCGCGTGTGCTCGTTGTGGGGCCGGATTCATCCCTGGCCCCCATGATTGCGGCTGCAGTCCTACCCTTGGCGGGCCGCGAACCTGACCGTGCTGTTGCACTGGCCGGAGTTCTGGCGATCCTGATCGGAGCGTTCCTCTTAGCGGGAAGGATCTTCAGGCTGGGTTTTGTCACGGGGCTTTTGTCGAAGCCAATCCGCGTTGGATACCTGAATGGGATTGCTCTGGCCGTCATCGTCAGCCAGTTGCCCAGACTTCTTGGGATCTCCATTTCCGATGGCTCCCTTCCCGGAAAGGTTGCGGCAACTGCCGAAGCCGTCCTGAGCGGAGCCACCAATCCCGTCGCTATTGCATTCGGACTCGCAACGGTGGCAATCATCGTCGCGGGCCGTATCCTCCGGTGGAAAGTGCCCGGGGTCCTGCTTGCCGTCTCGGCATCCGTCGCGGTGACCGCGGCACTGAACCTGAAAGATGCGCTCCCCATGGTCGGGGCGCTGCCCCCGGGCCTTCCTTCGCCGGCTCTGGGAGGCGCCACCTTGGATGACGTGATAGGCCTCATCGGGCCAGCGGCCGGAATCGCGCTGATCGCTTTCGCCGATACGTCCACCCTCTCCAAAAGCCTGGCTGGAAGCCGCGAAGTGCACACGAGCGGAAACCAGGAAATGGGCGCCCTTGGCATAGCAAACGTGGCCAGCGGGCTGTTTGGCGGCTTTCCGGTATGCGGAAGTTCGTCACGGACACCGACCGCGCTCGACGCCGGGGCGCGGACTCCGTTCAGTGGCGTGGTGGCGGCCGCGGCGGTCCTGGTTTTCATGGTGGCGGCACCGAACGTGACCGCCTTTTTGCCCACGACCACGCTGGCCGCCGTCGTCATCGTTGCGGTCTCCTCGCTCATCGATGTCAAAACCCTTCTCCGGCTTGCCAGGATGAGCCGCACCGAAACCGCACTGCTGATCACCACGTTTCTCGGCGTCGCGTTCATTGGCGTGCTGCAGGGCATTGTGATTGCGATCGCGATGTCTTTGGTAGCCTTCATCCGGCGAGCATGGGACCCCTACCGCACCGAACTGGCCAGCGTTGAGGACATCCCCGGGTACCACGATCTGAACAGGCATCCGGAAGCGCAACGGGTTCCCGGCCTGGTGATCGCCCGCTTCGACGCGCCCCTGTTCTTCGCCAACGGCGAAGTTTTCGCCGAGCACATCCGGAACCTGGTCGCCCACGCCCCTGGCCCCGTTCATTGGGTGATTGTCGCTTCCGAAGCCATCACGGACCTGGATACCACGGCCCTGGACTGTCTTGTGGAGCTCGACGACGAACTGGCAGAACAAGGAATCAGCCTCGTCTTCGCTGAAATGAAGGGCCCCATCAAAGACCGCCTGATACGGTTCGGCGCCAGCAGCCGGTTCGGTCCCGACCACTTTTACCCGACGGTCACGAACGCGGTGAAAAGCTACAGGAATGCCTTCGGTCTTTGAGATCCACATCCTCGGAGTCAGAACTCACTCCGCCATGGCGTACTCGTAGGCTCCGTGCCCGTAGATCATCTTGCCGGAGAGCATGTAGATGAATTCGGTTCCGGGGTGCTGGAACAGCGGGAAGACATCTGAGGCGTCAGTCAGCGTCGGTTCGAGGGCGTCCGTGTGGCCTTTGAGGGTGCCCAGCACGCGGTATTCATGCCCGTGCTGGGTGCCGCTGCGCACGCGCTCACCGCAGGGCAGTACGCCTCCGTGGTCTTTCTCAACACCGCCATCGCCGCCTGCGACGTCTGCTCCCTGGCCATCGAACTGAAGTTCCGGCTCGGCCTGTTCGCCACAGAGGCCGCCCCAAAGAAGGTCAACGGACTGTTCTACGGCGGCGGCTTTGGCCTGCTCGGCGTCCAGGCGCTGGCACCCCTGGCTGTGCTTGCCTATTCCTTCGTCGTCACGTGGGTCATCGCAAAGGTCCTCAACGTCACGATGGGCCTGCGCATCCACGAGGCCGATGAACTGCGCGGCATCGACATCGCTGCCCACTCCGAGGCCGCCTACCTGAGCGACGAAGGGCCTGTCGAACTGGGCTCCCCCCCACCGCGGATAGCCGACGCCCGGCATCGTCGGGGAGATCAGGTGCTTTCGGGTGATGCCGTGTGGATGGACAGAGTCAGACGTGCAGGATCGGCCGGTAGATGAGTTCCTGGGTGTGGCCGTCGAGCGTCCGGCTTTCGATCAACTCGAGGTCGAAGTCGGCCCCGCCCTGGAAGATCGGGTTCAGCCCGGTCTGACCGGTGATCACAGGGAAGAGCGTCACCTGGACGCGGTCGACCAGACCGGCGGCCATCAGTGCCCGGTTCATCGACAGGCTGCCGTGCGAGCGCAACGGCACCTCGGACTCCTCCTCGAGCCGGGCGACGACGTCGACGGCGTCGCCCCTCGCGATGGTCGCGTCCGGCCAGTCGAGGGGTCCCTCAAGCGTGGTCGACACCACTGTTGCCGGCAGGTTCGTCATCCGCGTGACCCATGGGTCACGGACATCGGTACCCTCGGTGCTTGAGGCCAGCATCTGTGCGAACGCCCGGTACGTGTTGGCCCCGAAGACCATCCGCTGTTCCTCGCTGTACAGGGCGAGGCGGTGGTCGAGCAGTTCAGGGCCTTGCTTGCCCCAGTAGCCGCCCCAGTTGCCACGGTGGGCGCCGAAGCCGTCGAGGCTGGTAAAGACGTCGAACGTGTAGGTGGCGGTCATGATGTGGTCACCGGTCCTGCCAGCCGGAAGGCACAGGTGAGTCCAGAAAGGTCGTCACAACATCCTGCACCAGGCCGGTCCTTGCCAGCCCAAAGAAGTGTGTTGTGCCGGGAAACACGGCGAGCTGCGACGCGGGCACGCCTTCAAAGTCGCCGTTCACATCTCCGCCGCGCAACTGGAGGAACCGCACCGCATGCTCAAGCTTGACCATGTCGCAATCCCCGGCGGTGATAAGTGTCGGGGCGGCGATGCCGCGGATCTCATCATCACTCCACCCTGTGGCGCCCGCATCGTAGCCACCGAGCTTGTCCAACAGCCCCTGGAGATGCTCGCGGTCAGGGTGCGGCGATACGGCCAGATAACGCTGCTCCATGGGGGTACCGGCGATCATGTCGACTGTCATTGCAGCGACCGCTTCGGCGTTTCCGCCGCGGTCGCCGTCAGGCCGGAACGACACCGACGAGACGATGAGTTTGCGGACCAGGTCCGGGCGGTTCACCGCCAGGTGCAGTGCGACCGCACCGCCGACGCTGAACCCGAAGACATCGACCTCGCGGACGTCCAGATGCGCGAGGAGCCCGATGACATCGGATGCCAGGTCGCGGGTGTTCAGTGGACGGTCGATGTCGTTGGTTCGGCCGTGACCTTGGAAATCCGTGGCGATAACCCTGCGGCCCGCCGCCAAGCTCGGGATTAATGCCCCAAACTGCTGCTCAATATCGAATAGCCCGCCATGCAGGAGCAGCAGCGGCGTGCCGCCGGCACCATGCAGCTCGTAGTACATCTGCAGTCCGTTGACGGGGACGTACCCGGTTTCGGAAGCTTCCGTCATTCGCTGATTCATCTGCCCGTCCTCCGCTTCGTTTCCGGCCATCCTAGTAAGGATGCGATCTCGGCGGCAGGGCCGTGGCTGTGGCGGGCAGCCTCGCCCTGGCTGCTCAATAGTTAAACGCGGCGGTCTGCGCCGTAAACCGGCCTCACCCGGTAGCCGGATGCCTTCACGAAAAGTGCGCGCGGTTCCACCGCATCCGCCACCGGCTGGACCTCTACCACGAGCAGACCGAGGCCGTTGTGGCCAAGTATGCCGAGCGCGGCATCCTGACCCAAGTGGACGGCATCGGCGCCATCGACGAAGTCACCGACCGCGTCATGCAGGCCATCAAAGAGGCTCAGCCGGCCTGAAAAGGGCTCGTCTCCTTGAAGGCTGCTGACGACAGGAGCCCAGCCACAAACAGTTAGCTGCTCTCCAGAGGAGTCCGTGGGTCACCGCTCGCCATGGTGCCGGAAAGCGAGAGCGGGCCGCCCCCTCGATGAGGGTCGGCCCGCACATCAGTACCCTGTCCGGTGTGACGGCGCTCAGTCGAAGCCGTGGCAGTAAACCTTGCGAATGGTCTCGGTGACCTCCCAGCGGCCCGACCAGTCCTTGGGCTGCACGATCACGTCGCCGCCGGAGATCTCGTAGCTGTTGCCGGTGGCGCCGTCAGTGACGGTCGCGCGGCCGCTCACGATGTAGCACACCTCGGTGTCCGCGCGCGGGGTCACTTCCCAGCCGCCGGGCTGGCACTCCCAGACACCCGTCTTGATGGCGGTGTCGAACTTCAGGATCGACGTCCTGGGGTCACCCGAGTCGTAGCCAGGACGATGGCCGTTGGGCTCGAGCTCTCCGGCGATGGTGGCCGCAGGTACGTACACGTACGGACGCATAAACTTCTCCTTCTGCAGTGCTGTCAATTGTTGACAATCGTAGCCGACGCTGGAGCGAATGTCTAAGGTCGAGGCAAATCGTTGACATCTTCCTGCGGAGTAACTGCCGGCGATAATCGACATGAACGGCCGCCGCCGGTTTCTACTCGGGTCCCTAGACCTGCGCTTCACGCGTCGTACTCAGAGTTACCTTGAGCGTCGCCAATTCTTCGAAAAAATGTATAGCTGTTATACAGTTTTGAGGGTGACGATCAATGAAGTTGTGACAGTTGCCGACGCCGTCCGTATCCGGCTTGAACGCAGCCTCCTGGCCGGAGACTACTCAGCGGGAGCACGGGTTAAGGACAGCCACGTGGCTCAGAAGTTGGGCGTGGCGAGGCCCACTGCCCGCGTTGCGGTACAGAGCCTCATCGCCGAAGGCTTCCTGGAACGTGAAACCGGGCAAAGTGCCCGGGTCCGTCGTTTCTCCGTCCAGGACGTCGCCGACATATTTCGCGTCCGCCGACTCATCGAATTTGAGGCGGTCCGTGCAGTCTGCCAAGGCGCCGATACGGAGCCCATCCGGAAATCCCTGGCTAGGTTTTCAGAGGTCAAGGATGATCAAGATTGGGAAACTGCGGCACGAGCTGACATGGGCTTTCATGCGGCAGTCGTGGCAGCTGCAGACTCGCCAAGGCTGAGCAGGCTCTTTCAGACGATATCTACAGAGATCCGCCTCCTGATGGCACTTCTTCGCCCCCGGTACCCCCAAGTGTCCACGCTGCACGATGAACATACTGCGCTTCTGGATGCCCTTGTCGTCGGCATCCCGGAAGAAGCATTGCAGCTTTGGGCGGCCCATTTGAACGACGCCGAAGCGTTCCTGAGCACCAGAATCCCGGAAGAACCCTCCCGAGATCACTAGGTCGGCACAGGCGCCCGCTCCCGATCATGGGTGGACTTCCCGCCGGCGCTGCCCCTCGGTGGCTTCTCGATTCATCAAGACCGTTCCATGAAAAACCAAGTGGAAAGCGCACCATGCATTTAAAGTTCACCGCCCCGGAACACGTACCGATCTTGGAAAGGCTTGAGGCCGCGGGTGTGCCCGTGGAAGCCTCCGGTCACCGGCTGGCCGCATACTCCTACGATGCGTCCAATTACCGGATCCCGCCCATCGGCGTTGTGTTTCCCCGCAGCGTCGACGACGTCGCCGCCGTCATGGCGGCGTGCCGGGAAACCGAAACTGCGCTGATTAGCCGGGGCGGGGGGACGTCCATGGCTGGAAACGCCATCGGCCCGGGAATCGTCCTGGACTTCTCGCGGCACATGAACCGGATCATCACCATCGATGAGACGACAGGAACGGCAGACGTCGAAGCCGGCGTTGTGCTTGCCCAGCTCACCCGCGAAACCGAACGTGCAACCGGCGGGAGCCTGACGTTCGCCCCCGACCCGTCCTCAAAAAACCGTGCCACCATCGGTGGCGCCATCGGAAACGACGCGTGCGGCAACCACTCGGTACGCTACGGACGGACCTCCGATCACGTCCACGAGATCGACGTCGTCACCTCCGATGGAGCCCTCCTTACCGCATCGGACAAGGGCGTCCGGGCCACCCATCCGTCCGACGCTTACTCTGTGTCCCGCGCGTTCCAGTTGGCCGAAGACCTCAGAGAGCTCGCCCAGGGCAACCTGGCTGCTTTCCGTCGTGAACTTGGCCGCATCCAGCGCCAGGTTTCCGGCTACCACCTTGCCAATCTGCTGCCGGAGAACGGCCTGAACGTGGCCAGGGCATTGGTCGGCACGGAAGGAACCTGCGCCGTCGTCGTCCGCGCCCGCATGAAACTCGTTCCCAAGCCATCCAGTGCACTGCTGGTCTGCCTGGGGTATTCAGATGTAGTCGATGCCGCAAAGGACATCGAGACCATCCTTGGCTTCTCACCGGCAGCGGTCGAGGGCATCGATGAGGCCATTGTGGATACCATGCGGCTGCGCCGCGGAGACGATTCCGTCCGGGGACTTCCCCGGGGCAAGGCATTCCTGTACGTAGACCTCGACGGCGACGACCCGGACGAAGTGGCCCGCCAGGCCGCCCTGCTGCTGGAACGGCTCGCTGCTAACGGCCGCCTGGTCGATGGGTGTGCCGTTCCGGACTCTGCTGAACGCGCTACGTTGTGGCGGGTGAGGGAAGACGGCGCAGGCCTGTCATCCAGGCCCGCCAGTGGCGGAGAATCCCAGGCGGGCTGGGAGGACTCCGCCGTCGCCCCGCAGAACCTTGCAGCCTACCTTGCCGACTTCCGGGCGCTCCTGGTCGACCACGAGCTGACCGGGATCATGTACGGACACTTTGGCGCGGGATGCATGCACATCCGTATCACCTACGATCTGCGCACGGAGGAAGGCCGCAGCGTGTTCCGCAAGTTCACTCAGGCCGCCGCCGAACTTGTTGTCCGCCACGGAGGCTCCTTGTCCGGAGAACACGGCGACGGGCGGGCCCGGTCGGCACTGCTTTCGCATATGTATTCCCCCGGTATGCTCGCCGCGTTCGAGGAATACCGCAGGCTATGGGATGAGGCAGGAATCCTGAATCCGGGATCGATCACCGACCCGGATCCGTTTGACGCCAATCTGGCGCTCGAGGGAGTCCCCGAGCGTGAGTGGAGAACGCACTTCGAGCTCCGGCCCGTCGAGGCTGCCGCGGCCGGAGCCGACCCCTGGGTCCATGCCGTCCAGGCTTGCATCGGCGTCGGCAGGTGCCGTTCGGACTCCGGCGGGGTGATGTGCCCGAGCTTCCGGGCCACAGGGGACGAGAAGGACTCGACGCGTGGACGGTCCAGGGCGCTCCAGGACATGGTCCGGGGTGCCCGGACCATCGACGAAGGCTGGAAGTCCGAAGACGTCCGCGACGCATTGGACCTGTGCCTGGCCTGCAAGGCCTGTTCCAACGACTGTCCCGCAGGCGTGGACATGGCCAGCTACAAATCGGAGTTCTTCTCGCACTACTACGAGGGCAAGCTCCGGCCGATGTCACACTTCTCGCTCGGGTGGCTGCCCAGGTGGCTGAAGCTCACGTCTCGCATCAGCCCGTTGGTCAATGCCATCCTGGCAAGCCCGCTTGGGAAGGTGGTGGCGACGGCCGGCGGGCTCACCACCCAGCGGGCCATGCCCAAGTTCGCTTCCGGGAAGATGCTCCGCGATGCCCTGGAAGCATTTGCAAAGACGCCGGCGGCCGCGGACACGGTCCTCTTTGTCGACTCCTTCACGAAGGGTTTCCGACCAGAGGTGGCCGGAGCCGCGGCACGGGTTATCGAAGGCGCCGGAAGACAGGTCTCCTGCGAGACAGACGCCTGCTGCGGCCTAACCTGGATCTCCACTGGCCAACTGGACGCTGCCAAGAAGATGTTGGGCAGGACCGTGGCCAAGCTGGATGACGGCAGCGACGCACCAATCGTTGTCATCGAGCCCAGCTGTGCTGCAGCGCTGAAAAAGGACGGTCCCGAGCTTCTCGGCACCGAAGCCGCCGAACGCGTTTCGCACCGGATCCAGAGCTTTGCCGAAGCCGTGAAGCAATGGGTGGATGACGGTTGGCAACCCCCTACTGTGCCATCGGCAGTAACGGTCCAGACCCATTGCCACGAGTACTCAACTTTTGGGGCGACAGTACAGAGGAAAGCATTGGCGGCCCTCGGAGTAGCTAGTGTCGCGGAGGCAACAGGTTGCTGCGGCGTGGCGGGAAACTTTGGCTTCGAAGCCAACCACTACGACATCTCCATGAAGGTGGCGCAACAGGCACTGGCTCCTGCCCTTGAAAGCACTGCGGCAGACACACCTGTCCTTGCCGACGGCTTCAGCTGCGCGATGCAGGTCAAGCAACTGGAACCGGACCGCAAGAGCCTCCACCTTGCTGAACTCCTTGATCCCCGGAACACCGTCCCTTAGAGCAAGCCACAACCGAAGGAGAGAACCAATGAGCCCTACAACCAACGTTGCTACACCGCTGACTATGGCGGACGCCGACAGCCTCCGGCACGCGGACGCAGTCATCCAATCCATCAAGCTGCCCAGCCAAGGTATCGCAGTCCAGGACCCTGCCACGGCCGAGACCATAGCCCATGTCCCTGACGCTGATGTCGAGGCTGCGCTGGAAGCTGTGGGAAAGGCCGACGCGGCTGGAGCTGGCTGGTCAAACAGCACGCTTCGTCAGCGTGCCGACGTGCTGCACGCCTGGTATGACAAGCTCGTTGCCCACACTGAAGATATCGCACACCTGATTTCGCGCGAGATGGGCAAGCCACTTGCAGAGGCCCGCGGTGAGGTTAAGTACGGTACCGACTTCGTTCGCTGGTACGCCGAGGAGGCGGTGCGCCCCGCAGGTAACTTCCGGGAGACGCCGGACGGAGGCGCGAGCCTCCTGACGCGCCGCTCCCCCGTGGGCCTGGCGGTGCTGATTACGCCATGGAACTTCCCTCTGGCCATGGCAACCCGAAAAATCGCACCGGCGCTGGCAGCAGGATGCCCCGTAGTCATCAAGCCTGCGACCCTTACTCCCCTGACGACGTACTTTGCTGTACAGCTCGCCGTTGAGGCAGGGGTGCCTGAAGAACTGATCCAGGTCATCACCACCTCAAAGTCAGGGGCGTTTAGTGAAGCCGTCCTGCTTGACCCAAGGGTCCGGAAGGTTTCGTTCACCGGGTCCACGCCGGTGGGCCGTCAGCTCCTGATGCTTGCCTCCCGGAATGTGCTCCGCAGTTCGATGGAGCTCGGCGGTAACGCACCGCTCATCGTCTTCAATGACGCTGATCTTCAGCGGGCGGTGGATGGAACGTTTGCCGCGAAGCTGCGCAATGGCGGACAGTCCTGCATTGGAGCCAACCGCATCTACGTACAGGACGGGATAGCCGATGACTTCGTGTCCGCGCTCACCGAACGCTTCGCCCAGGTCGCCGTCGGAAGCGGCCTCGGAAAGCAGACTGCACTGGGTCCACTGATCGACGATCGGGCAGTAGCTCAAATGCACGCGTACACCGAGAATGCCGTGAGCCTGGGCGCCACACTGCTGACCGGCGGCCACGGATACGACTCTGCAGGCAGTTTCTTCGCCCCGACCGTCCTGGACCGGGTCACGGATGATTCCGACGTGGCCAAGTCCGAGATTTTCGGCCCCATCGCGGCGATTCAGCGATTCAGCTCGGAAACCGAGGCAATCAACCGGGCCAACGCGACAGAATTTGGCCTCGCAGGCTATGTATTCACCGAGAACCTCGACCGCGCCCTTAACGTCGCCGACCGTCTCCAGACAGGAATCGTGGGCATCAACCAAGGCGTACCGTCCAACGCTGCCGCCCCCTTCGGAGGCATCAAGCAGTCAGGCCTCGGACGCGAAGGAAGCGCCGAAGGGCTCGAAGAATACGAAAACATCCGCTTCTACAACGTGGCGCGACGCGCCACTGTCTAGTATCGGGTAGTGAAAAGTCCGACGCCGACGCCCACCGGCCCGGCCGCCTCACCACAGGTGCCGCAGCAGCGGAAATCCGGTGCCGCCGTCGTGAGCGTCCAAAAACACTGACCAAGCATTGACGTACCAGATGGGTGTGGCCCGAGAGCCCACGGGATCCCGGGCCACACCCTTAGTTCGGATTACGTCCGCGGCCAGAACAGCACCAGGGCGCCGGCCGCGTTAAAGCTCGTCAGTGCCTGGTTGCGGCCGGCGCCGCCCTCCTGGCTGTCAATATTCAACTGCGCGGGATCCACCGACCGAACCAACCCGGTATTCCACCTGGGGCACAGGCCACGGCTGGCCGAATTCATGAAAGACGCCGGACTCCACCGACTGACAGGCCTAGTCTGTCTCGGGCCCCGAGCAGAACTCACAGTCGTCCTCACAGGTGAACCATACAGTGTCATTTTTCATTTGTTGGCCTCCCTTCTCGTGCTGTTTCCCGAGTTGCTGCTATGGCCTTTTGGAGGTCTCGTGGTCACCCAGTCCGCGACTGGACCTGAAGCCATACGGGAAAGATAGCACGGTTCGTAGATTGTAAACAATCTACAAATTGCCTTGGCAGGCGGACGGCGTTCCTGGCATCAGCGGTTTAGATTATGGATATTTTCATCTCATCGAAGCTGGAGGCTTGGGGAACGCCTTTGTCGGGTAGAGTCCGGCAACCTTGTTCATATACGTCGACCACTGCGGTCCGGCTAGCATGTAGCCGTCGATGCGGTCGTAGCGCTTTCCGTTGATGGTGAGGTTCCTGCCGGGCCGCTTCTGGCCCTCCATCGTGTCGCCGAAGAAGGACGCCGTGGCAAGTCCGGTGGTGTAGCCCACCACCCAGGTGGCGCCGTTGCTGTTGTTTGTGCCCGTCTTGGCCGCAATGGGTATCCCGCTTTTGATCTTGGGTTTGATGTGGACGCCGGAGCCCTTCTTCATCACGTCCTGGAGCACCGAATTGACGCCACGGGCCACTTCCCGGTCGACGGTGGCCTTGCAGCTTGGCTTCTGGGCGGTAAGGGTCCGCTGTGCGATGTCGTTCACCCGCAGAATGGCAAACGGCTCACAGTAGCGGCCGTCAGCGGCGAAGGTGGCGAAGGCATTGGCCATGTGTAGCGGGGCCACAGCCGTCCCTCCGAGGATATTGCCCAGCTGGTGCATGTTGATCCGGGAGCCGTCCAGCCCGCTGCGGATACCCACTGCATCGACCATTTTCTGGATTCCGCAGAAGTCCAGCTGGGCAGCTTCGGCAAAGGTCGCGGTGTTGATGGAGTTGTACAGCCCATAGTCGGCGGGCATCCTCCGGTAGAACTCTCCCGAGTTGTTCTGCAGATCCTCAGAGGCTTCGAGCCCCGCCCTGCGCTGCTTGCTGCTGTAGGCGCCAAGGATCTTCCCACAGGAGGAGCGCCAGTTAAATCCGAGCGGGTACTCCCGCCGGGACGCGTCCACGACCTGCGTGATCTTGTTGCCCTCATGAAGCCATTGCGCGAAGGTGAACGGTTTCATGGTGGAACCCGGCTGGAAGCCGCCGGCGCCATTGAGGTCATTGCCATTGGCGTCCTTCGAATCCACGTTGAAGTTCAGCTGCGTGTCGAACTTCCCCTTCTGGGGCAGGAACACCGTATTCTGCGCCATCGAGAGGATCTTGCCGGTACCGGGCTGGACGGTGACCAGTGATGCGCCCCATTTGGTTGGATTCGCCCCGGCCGTTGCGTTCACCTGGGCCTGGGCCGCGGCCTGAAGACGGCTGTCGAGGGTGGTGGTGATGGTCAGGCCGCCGCGGCGCAGCTTCTGCTCGCGCGCTTCAATGTCTGCCCCATAAGCGGGGTTGTTCAGGATCAGCTGAGCGACGTAGCTGCAGAAGTAGGGAGCCATCACGGCCGCAGCGCAGCCCTGTTTGGAGGGCCGGATTTTCAATCCCACGTCAGCGGCCACGGCGTCGTCGTGCTCTTTTTGCGTGATCTTGTCCTGTTCGAGCATGGCGCCCAGGACCTGATTACGGCGCTGGATGGCGTTCTCCGGACTGGTGACCGGGTCATAGGTGCTGGGGCTGTTGACGAGCCCGGCCAGGAGTGCGGCCTGGGGCAGGTTGAGCTTGCTCGCGGGAATACTGAAGTAGTACTGGGCGGCCGCCTCGATGCCGTAAGCGTTGCGGTTGAAGAAGACGATGTTGAGATATCCTTCCAAAATCCTTTCCTTGGTGAATTTCTTTTCAAGCTCGATCGCGAGCCGCATTTCACGGACCTTGTCCAGGATGTTCTTTTGCCCGCTGAGGATCACCTGCTCTTCATGTCCGGCGGAGATCCTTGCTTCGTTGGCCACATTGGTCACGTACTGCTGGGTGATGGTGGACGCCCCCTGCCGTTCCCCTTCGGTAATGTTGGTCGTCAGTGCCCGGAGAACGCCCAGTGGATCAATCCCGCCGTGTACATAGAAACGGCTGTCCTCGATCGCCACGACCGCATCCTTGATATACGGAGACATCTCTCCGAGCGGGATCCGCACACGGTTTTCAGCAAAGAAGGTCGCGATCGTCTTTCCGTCCGCCGTCAGCATCTTCGTGGTCTGTGCCGGCGGCTCGACCGCCAGTTCGCTGGGCAGACTGTTGAAATAAGTGAGCGACCTGGTGACGGTGGTGCCCGCGAGGGCGAACTGCGGAACAAGGTAGGCTGCCACAAGGACGCCGCAGATGCTACTGAGGATGACGAACCCGAACATCCTCAACAGGAGCCTGCGCATTGGCGATGACAGGCGCGTTCTTGCCATGATTCCAGCTCACATCCCGTCGCGGGTGACACCAGAATACGCGCCCGGCCACCTCCGATCCAGACATCTGCGGGCGAACCGGGTACGGAGTCCCAGCGGGTGCAGCATCGGGCTCCTTCGGCTATGACGGCTTTGGCCGGGCGCGTACGTGCATCCGTTCGCCCTGCTGTCCAAACAGGCTAATGAACTCGACGGGTTTTCCGTCAGCGCTGGCGAACCAGTGTGGTGTGTGGGTGTCGAATTCCGCGGCGTCGCCCGGGCGGAGTTCAAAGTCTTTGTCGCCCAGCACCAAGCGCAGTCGTCCGTTGAGGATGTAAAGCCATTCGTAGCCTTCGTGAACCCGCGGGTCGGGCTCGGCCCCGCGGGCATCACCGGCGAGCACCATCTTGAACGCCTGCAATCCGCCGGGGCGGCGCGTGAGAGGAACAGCCGTCATGCCGCCATGGGTTATGGGCCGCAGATGGATTCTTGGATCCCCGGTGGGCGGCGCGCCGACCAGATCATCGAGGGGAACACCGTACAACCTCGCGAGGGGCAGCAGGATTTCCAGGTTTGGCCTGCGTTGGCCGGATTCCAAGCGGGACAGGGTGCTAACGGACACTCCGGATGCGGAAGACACTTCTCCGAGGGTGAGGTCCCGTTCCGTGCGGAGTGCCCGAAGCCGGGGGCCGACCGCCCCGAGAACGTCATTAAGGTCAGTTGCCATGCCCGCAGTTTGCCATAACAGCAACATGAATTGCCAACATTCCCTCCTGCGCTGGAAGGTGGTTTAACCGCCCATGGACGCTGGCGGCAAACTTTTCAGGACGCGAGCAAGGACGGATGAGTATGGACCCCTCACGGTATGACGTTGTAATTGTTGGCGGCGGCGCGGCGGGACTCAGCGCGGCCACGACGCTGGGCCGGGCGCTGCGCTCGGTGCTGGTCATCGATTCAGGAACCCCCCGTAACGCACCTGCGGCAGGTGTGCACGGTTATCTTTCGAGGGACGGTGTGAGCCCCGGGGAACTCCTGGCCATCGGACGCAGCGAAGTGCTCTCGTACCGAGGGGTGGTCATTGACGGGGAAGCCGTTTCGGCACGGCGCACCCCCGATGGATTCGAGGTGGTCCTCGGCGATGCCCGCCGGTTTTCCGGCAGACGCCTCCTTGTCACCACCGGGTTGACTGACGGGCTGCCGCCCATCGACGGGCTGCGGGAGCAATGGGGAAAGGGTGTGGTGCACTGCCCTTACTGCCATGGCTGGGAAATCCGTGGGAAACGGATTGGAGTGCTGGGGACCGGTCCGCTGTCGGTCCATCAGGCGCTGTTGTTCAGGCAGTGGTCCGGGGACATCACCCTCTTCCTGAATGACACCGTGGAACCCACCGACGAGGAGTGGGACAAGCTCGCGGCCCGATCCGTAACGGTCGTCGACGGCGCCGTGGCCTCTGTTGACGCTGTAGATGATGTCCTCACTGGGCTCACGCTCCGCCAGGGCTCCTCGTTCGACATACAGGCCCTGGCTGTCGGAACACGGATGGAGGCCAGATCCACACTTCTGGAATCACTCGGGCTAAGTACTCAGGTGCACCCTTCGGGGGCCGGACGGTTTATCGAGACCGACGCCATGGGCGGTGCGACGGCCGTCCAAGGTGTGTACGCGGCGGGCAATGTCTCCAACTTAATGGCCCAAGTGATCACGGCGGCGGCCGAGGGTGTCATGACCGGTGCCCGGATCAACGCCGATCTAATTGAAGAGGAAACACGGTGGGCCATTGAGGGGCGTTTCGGCCCTTTCTCGGCCGCCTCGGAAGCAACCGTCTCGAAGTTCATTCAGGGTCACCGACGCCATGGCCTTGATGATGGGCAGACGGCCACCGATATGGCCCCTGCGGCCACAGGAGAAAGGTAACCAGCATGGATCACCAGCACCACCAGCGATATCGCAGTTATGACCAGCGCCGCTTCCTCGACCTCGATGCCGAGGTGTTCGGCGACAATCTTGCAGCCGTTTTGGACTTGCCCGGCCTGCCATCTGCGCGCAGCGTCGTCGACCTCGGCGCCGGCACCGGCGCTGGTAGCCGGCTGCTGCGCGAGCGGTACCCCGACGCCGCGGTGACGTGCGTCGACAACGACCCGCAAATGCTCAGGCTGCTGCGTGAGCAAGGCTTCGCCGTGGTCGCGGCCGACCTCGACGACGGGTTCCCCGCGCTTGCCGGCTCCTTGATCACGGCGGATCCAGTGGCCGATGCGCCGGTGGACCTGGTGTGGGCATTCTCCTCGCTACACCACGTCGCCCACCCCGCCCGGCTCCTGTCGGGGATCCGCCGTGCACTCGCGCCGGGCGGAGTCCTGGTCGTCGTCGAGCTCGCCGTCCTGCCCCGCTTCCTCAGCCATCCGCGCGAAGCGCTGCTGGAGCAGCGCTGCCACGCCGCTGCGGCGGCCGAGGGGTGGAACCACCACCCCAACTGGACGCCGGTCATCGAGGCCGCCGGGTTCACCGTCACCCAGTCCGAGGTGACGACAACCGCACCCTTGACCCGGGCTGCACGCGAGTACGCACAGCAGTGGTTTGCCCGCTTCTCGCACTTGCCGGCCCTGACCGCGGACGACCGCGACTCCGTGGAAAACCTGCTGGAAAGGCTACCCGACGATATCGAGCTGGAACCCCGCGCCACCCGGACCGTCTGGGTGGCCACCCCCGACCGGAACCAGCAGCAGCCCTGAGCCAGCCTGTCAGCGGGGCCGGCGAATGGTCGCATGCGAAAATGACCGCATGACCCACGAACCGCAGCAGTCTGCCGGCAACCCGAAACCACAAGCAGCCCCTGACCCGGCTTTCGAAGCCGCCTATCAGGCCGCCCAAAAGAGCATCAACGAAGGCGGCATCCCGATCGGAGCAGCACTCGCCCGTAACGGAGTGGTCATCGCGAGCGGACACAACGAACGAGTCCAGAACGGCGACCCCATCGCGCACGGGGAAATGTCCGCACTTCGTGCTGCCGGCCGCCAGAAGAGTTACCGGGACACCACGCTCTACACCACCCTCGCCCCGTGTGCCATGTGCACCGGAACCATCATCCAGTTCAAAATCCCCCGAGTCGTGGTGGGTGAAGCACGCACGTTCGACGGCGAGTTCGAGCTTCTGCGATCACGCGGCGTTGAGGTGGTGGTCATGGATGATCAGCGGTGCGTGGACATGATGCTCACGTTCCAGGAAAACAACCCGGGTTTGTGGGCGGAGGACATCGCCGAGGACATCGCCGGGTAGGACCGGGGCGTGATGCCCGGACCAAGGCCTGCGGCGCTTGTTGCACTGGCAGTGGAGGGCGAAGACGGCGAATCCGCGCGTTAGGTGATCTCCGCGCCTGCTGGTGCCGGCTGTGCGGTTACTACTTGGGTATTCGGATCGTGCTCTAGCGCCGGCCTTCCGGCCACGATCACTGTAGCGCGCTCCCATGGCCGGTCTTCAAGTAGGAAGGGAATTTCTTGTTCCTCCCACTCCCTGTGCAGCTCCTCTTCTTCCTGGCCATCTCGTGCCAGGAGGCGACGTCGGGCTTCAAGGTTGTCGCACTGCACCCAGATCGAAGCGTCGACTAGGTCGGAGAGCGCTTGGCGTGATGATCCGCTCCCTTCCACCCACACGACGGAACGCCCTGTGGGTAGAGCTATGGCACCTGGTCGTCCTCGGGCCACCCAGCCCGGCGGACGGTAACGCACCGCCTCGCCACGGAGCAGGGGTTCGAGGACACCGTCACGGAGTTCATCGGCCCAGTCAAAAAACGAGAGATGCCACGCGACATCGTCCGTGTGCACGACATCCGAGTCCGGCACTCGAGCCAGTAGACGATCGACCAGGGAGGTCTTGCCTGCCCCGCTCCTTCCATCCACCGCTACAATCCAAGGGCGGTTCGGTCGCTGACTTGCTGCCGGCAGTAACCGCCGCACCACGCCATGCAGAGACTCGGCTTGCCAGGGTCCCGCATCGGGTTCGCCGACTTCCGGTTTCATGTCCATGGTTACCTCGACTTCAATTATCGGTCCCGCCCCAAGCTGCCTGGTATGGAGTCTCGAGAGTTGCCATGTTTTGCGCAAGGTCTTTCGGAAGGATATCTGGTGTACTTCATCTATGTCGGCGTGCCGTATTACGGGTGTCCCGCTGGTTCAGTGCGATGTAGGTCTAGGGTTATTTCCCGGTTGCGAGGAGAGCGCGGTGCCGTAGCGCAGCAACGTGCGCCAGGAGCACTGCGTTCCTCGTCCAGAGGCGGCATGGTTGGTGTCTGCCGGGTTACCTTGACAGGGTGAAGACTCTGGGCATTGACCTGGCTGCGGATCCGAAAAGAACGGCAGCTGCGGTCATTGAATGGCGCGACGGGCAGGCACAGCTTGTCCACCTGTCTCTCGGCGTCGGGGACGAAACCGTGGTCGAACTTTTCGGAGCATCAGACGTGACCGGTATCGACTGCCCTCTTGGCTGGCCCCAGCCGTTCCTGTCCTTTCTGCTCGGTCATTCCCGCCAAGATCCGGATGGGGTGCTTCGTCATGACGGGTTGGAGGGACGCCGTGAGCTTGTCTACCGAGCCACCGACCGGTTCGTCACCCACACAACAGGCCTGATTCCGTTGAGCGTGTCAGCGGATCGGTTGGCACATCCGGCCATGCGTTGCGCAGTCATTCAGGCCAAAATCGCGCGTCTGTGGGGCGTACAACCCAGGGACGGCACGGACCGTCTTGTCGAGGTCTACCCTGCTGCTTCCCTGAAGATATGGGGCATCTCCGCCCGTAGGTACAAGGGCAGAGGGACGCCGGAGTCCGAAATGCGAGATGACATTCTGCGCCAGCTCACGGCCGCGGCACCTTGGCTGGACCTTGACGTCTACAGGAACCAACTGCTCGCCTCGGACGATCTGCTCGATTCGGTCATCGCATCCCTGACAGCCCGCGCGGCCGCCCGCCGGGCTACCCTGCTTCCTGGGCCGGATCAGAGCCTTGCAGCGCGTGAGGAGGGCTGGATCCACCTGCCAACCGGTTCGCTCACTAGGCTGAACAAATAGGGCCGACCCGGCTGCCTATAACGGGCCCTGAACTACTGCCGGGAAGGCTCACACTCAGTACCGGTGTCCATCAGAGTGGACGCCTGTCCTCGGCCGCTTCTTCATCTTTGCGTTGATGCCATATTCCTTGAGCAGGTCCAGAATGCGAGGGGCGGCACCGGGACCTTTACCTGGTGGCCGCCGGTGTGGCCGCCGGTGTCCAGCAGCCACACTCGGCATCTCTTTGTCTCTAGGATTACTTCAGCATCCACACGTCGGTGGTGTAGTCCTGCCGGCCATCCGCTGGAGTGAAGTCGGTGTGGACCCAGACCCGCAGGTAGGTTTTGCCATAGTACTGGTAGGGCTTGACCCACACGCTCTTGGTGGCCCAACTGTACTTGTAGGTGGCGCTCTCCCATCCGCCGTTCTCGGCGTAGGTCCGCCGCGAACCCCAGTCGCAGTCGGTGGGGTGGCACTTTCCGAACACCCGAATGGAGCCCGCGGGATAGACGCAGTGGCCACTCGTATCGCACAGTGCCTGGTCGGCGCAGCCCCAGTCGAGCACCACTTTGGTGACTGAATTGGTGTTTGCGTCGATGTTCTTCCAGGTTCCGTTCGCCTGGCTGGAGCCGCTACACAGAGCGTGGGCGGGCGCCGCCGTCAGCGTGCTGCCGACGAAAACGAAGGCACAAGCAGCAAGCAACGTGGCGATCAGGACGGCAGTGGCGGACCGGCCCGTCCGTTGCCGCAAGGTGTTCATGACCATGGGAGGTTCTCCTATTGTGGTGTGTGTTTTGTTAGCCGTTCGGTGCACGGTCCCCGGTTCTGACGGGCCGGATGCCCTGAATCGGCATTCCCATCGTCGGTGCGGGCGGGGGCTAGACGCTTCCGTGCCAGCACGGTTCTTTGCTCAACCAAGAGAAAGCCACTGGCTTCTCAGCGACGCGACTACCGGTTCAGGGGTTGTGCCGTCGTTCCTGGTGAAGGCGATGATCCGGCTTTGGTTGATACAAACAAGAATCTTGCGGGACCTCACGGCCTTCGGCTCCCTGACTCAGGAGCGACGAGCAGGCCGTATTCCCCGTCATCGGCCGGCACCCCTAGCGCACCAGAGCACTGAGCTAGGGTGAATACGGCGATCCTCGTGGGTCCGCACTGGGAGGAATCGTGCAGCTTCGACGATGGGGGCTTGGGGCAATGATCTGTCTAGGAAAAGCGGCGGTGCAGAGGCTGTGAGCTCTTCCGTGGCACCGGGGCATTCAAGAATCAGACGGAGCCTGCTGTGCATCGCCGGGCTGATGAGCGTTGTGCTTGGGTTGAGCATTCGCACGTTCAGCGATACGGCGTGGACTGGCCCCGCTGGTGATGGCCTGTACGCGGTTCTGGTCTATATTCTCGTGGCCATCGTGCTTCCGTCGAAGTCCAAGGCACTGACTGCGGCGGCAGCCGTTACCGTCTGTGTGACGATCGAACTGTTCCAACTCACTGGCCTTCCTGCCGAACTTGGAGAATCCTGGCCACCCCTTCGGCTGGTCCTGGGAACCACGTTTGGCGCCGCAGATTTGTTGGCCTACACCTGTGGTGCTGCCGTCGCTTATGCGGTGGATCGGACGATGGGCACAGCGGTGAATTGCACTCGCCATCACTAGGTGCCAGGGCCCCTATGGCCTGTCCCAGGTGCCACCGTCTTCGTCGACGAGGTCAGCGACGGAATTCCTCCTGCCGTCTGGGAACCTGCTTCACATGCCCTCGGCGATCATGCTGGCGAGGGCAAGCAATAAGCCAGCGCTGCATATTGCCAGAGCAATAGCTCCTGCCGCGACTTACCCGACTAAGACTGCCTTCGATAAGCCCGTACTTCAGACTGCGCGGATCGAAATGAGCTCGTAGACCGTGGCCGAGCTCATCGCCGGTCCGCGGCAGGTCAACTGGCACGGCGGGGCCCGGTGGGCCTGCAGTTCGACGTCGATATGCCCATGGTGGGGCGTGCAGCCGGTGATGCGGATCCGCCAGTGATCGCCGTCCCGGAAGGTCGCGGCGACCTTGTAATCATTCCGGCCAGCCGGGCCGAAACGTCTGAGCGCGGCAACGACAGCGGTCTGCTGCGGCGGGAAGAGATCCGTGTATCCGCGCAGATACTCCGCGTGGATACGGCCGGCGAGATGCTCTTCAACCGTGGCGACGGACGACTCGGCGTCCAGACGGCCGTAGTAGACGCCGTCGGGCACGACAACGACGTTGGCCGCGAACCTGTCACCGCCTACGTGCGTGCATTCCCACACCAGCTCCGGCCAGCGTTCACTCAGTGCACGGCCCACGGGCCGTCCGCGCACGGCACAGCATTGGTCGTGCTGACCATGAGTGCAGACCAGGATGACGGGCGGATAGCCGAGCTCCCCGGGGATGCTGAGGGCTGTGGCAATCTCCGCCAGATCCTGATCCTTACCCCACGTTCCCCATTGCTGACGACAGGCGCCGGAGTTCTCATAGCGAAGTACGGCCCAACGGCTGGGACCCTGACGCCAGCGGCGGCCGGGCCGCCTCACCAGCAGCACCCGCGCCCGCGCCGCCTGCCCGGCGGAGGACACGAGTGCTTTAGTCTCAGGCTCGAGATCAAGGCCGTCGAAGCCGTTGAGCGGCCACCCGCCCCGGTACTCGATGAGGACCCAGACAGAGCCGTGTGACGCTGTGCCTGCAATCGAGTCACCACGCATCCGGGCGTCTATAGAGCAGAAGAAGCGTTCCGTGGCGGCCACTGTGGCGAAGTCACTGTTCAACGGGAACGAGAACCCCGGCGCGCAACAGTCTTTCGACAAGTTCGACGCCGAGTTCATTCGCGGTGCGAACCTCCCCGTCGAGCAGGCGCGTCACTGACGGCAGATCGGCCTCTGGGAAGTCGAACCAACCCACACGCGTGGTCAGGCGCGAGCCCTCCAGCCGTGCTACCAGCGCATCGCGAAGGCGCACCCGAGACTCGGCGCTGAGGCCGTCGACGGCGGCGAGCTGCGCCAGCGGCCCTAGCGGCGCCGGGCGTCCCTGTTCTCGCCGGGCGCGATGGAACAGTGGAGTGGAATCAGCCTCACCGAGGGCGGCGGCGAGGCGGGCACGGACGGTGTCGATCTCCCCGCTTGGTCCGTCGATGCCCAATGGCAGCGTACGGCGCATCTCGGGATCGTCGCCTAGCACGGCAAGCGCGGCCTGGGCGAGCTGTTCGGCCAATGCGTAACGGGTCCAGCTGTGGACTCCGAGCGTGAGATGGATGGATACCTCGCCCTGCGCCTCGGCGGCATGCAACCAGCCACGTGGCAGGTAGAGGGCATCCCCCGGCTCGAGCACGGTGTCGATGTAGGCCTCGCCTTTCGCGGCCTCGGCGACAGCGGAGCGGTGATCGGTCCAGGGTTGACTACGCAGTGGATCCGGCTGGACAGGCTCATGGATGATCCAGCGCTTGGTTCCCTCGATCTGCAGCACGAAGACGTCGTGGACGTCGTAGTGATCGTCGAACCCACGGTTCTGGGACGGGGTGATGTACGCATTGGCCTGCACCGGATGTCCGAGCTCGGTGCCCAGCTTGGCGCTGAAGTCCGAGACTGGCTCCCACGTGCGGTGCAGAGCCTGCAGGACGAGCGTGGCACCGTCGGCGAATTTCCGCCAAAGAGCGGTGTCGTCAAGCTGGTCAGAGATGGTGGCGCCGACGCCGGCGGAGGAGGTGAATGACGAGTCGGGAAATGTAGAGCCTCCCTTGGCGACACGGAGGAAGGGTGTGCGCAGTCCACGGCGCGAGATCAGTTCGTCGACGGCCTGGGCAGAGAACAGATCGGAGAAGTCGCTGGCGCAACGCGTGAGCAGCGCTGTACGCCCCCAGATATCGCCGGCGAACCTCTCACGGCCGACGTCAATCAGACGTGTCTCCAGGACACCGGCGCCTTCCACGGCGCCGGTATCCTGAAAGTCCGTGCGGGTGGTGCTCAAACTCAGCTGCCCCGTTTTTCGGCTCCGCTGTCGGCTCCCCCGTCAGCACCGCCGTCAGCACCGCCGTCGGCACCGCCGTCAGCACCGCCGTCGGCGCCGCCGTCAGCACCGCCGTCGGCACCGCTGTCGGCTCCGCCGTCAGCACCGCTGTCAGCTCCCCCGTCGGCACCACCGTCGTGGGCGCCCGGGACGCCGGCCGCGCCACCGTCCGCCGGGCCTTCCTGCTGGCTCGGTTCCTGCTCTGGATTAGTCATGCTTCCTCCCGAGAATCGAAATGCCTAAGATCAGCCCCGTTTTCGGCACCTGATCCCAAACCGGGCGATTCTTCATCGACACCGCCCGTGATCACCCTATCGGGACGGGTCAGCCGTGGGAATAACCCTCGTTTACAGCCCAGGAGTCAGCACGGGACAGTCCCAAGCGGTCGGCGCGAAGTTCAGGTCAGTCCTCCCTTCACGATGCCCGCCGCCATGTCGCTGCCCCAGTGGAGGGATCGTCAGCGGCCAGGGGATTTGAACCGGACCTGGTCCTCGCGGCGACCATTCGACGCTCGCAAGCCAGCGCGTTCCAGGCGGGCGACTTCGCCGCGAGCTGGATTGACGCCGTCGTGTCCCTTACCCGCGAGCGCGTCGGGACGAACCGCGCGACGTGGAACCGGTGGAACCTGCTGGCCGAAGCCGAACGTGTTTTCGCCGAAATCCGCTGCGGTCGACTTCCATGGGTCCCGTCTCTACACTGACGCGGCGACCCTCGCCAGTGAGGACGTCATCATGGCAGCGAGGAACGACGACGGCGGTCCGGCCGTGCGCGGCACCGTCGCTATCGACTCACTCGCCAACTACAACAACGCGGCTGCTTTGAGCTGCACAACCTCCAACGCGCAGCCGCAGCCCAGGTCTTGCTGAGTGGCAATCGGCTGGACGCCATGGACACATACTCCGCTCAGGGATGGCGACATCGTAGCGCCGGATGTGGCAGCAGGACTGGACTTTCTTGACCAAGTATTGATCGTCGACGGTGAGGTCCTTGAGGTAGGGCGTGCAGTCTGTTGGTACCGGCTAGGAAAGCCGGTACTTCGCAACCGACCGGAAGGCAAGGCGCCATGGCAGCAGCTATAGACACAGAGATGACGCGTAGGCCCAGACTGAGAAGTGAGCGTCCGAAGCCAGCGTTGGATGCACAACACCTCGAGAAACTCGCCGAAGAATCCTCATGGGAGGTCGCAGAGTCCTTCATCACGGAGTACACCGCCCTCCTCCCCCGGCGGGTTGACCGCATCGTCCGCACGGTGACTGTCCGGGACCGGAACATCGCCATGGATACCTTGCTCAGCCTGAAAACGACGTCGTGGCTTGCCGGCGCCCTGCGGATGAACCAGCTGTGCCGCGAACTGGAGCTGGCACTCGCCCTGGCGGATGTCGCTGCAGTAGCAACCATCGTGCAGGACATTGAGCAGCACCTTCCGCCCCTGCAGGAGGCACTCGCCGGCCGTTCGCGCCACGTCCGGACGGTGTTGTCGCCGGCAGCGCTTCGCCGCTGATCCCCAGGCATGTCACCAGACGCGGAGTTTCAGGTGTGATCCTCCAGCCTCAGCGCTGGTCGTACTAGAGGTGACGGGCTGTTAACCCACCGCTGAACGCATTGCTTCCGGCGAGCCCAAGGATGACGAAGATGAGGACGCCAAGCAGTCGTTAGGCGCCTCAACCAGTCCGCTCACACGGACACCGCCCACTGCCCCTGTCCAAGGCGTATCGCCCGGGCCGGGCAGCAAAAGATGCGCAAAAATGTAGCCCTGCTGAAGTGCCATGACATGCGAAGTGGCCCCAACGCAATCCAGCGCGAGCTCCACCGGCCGAAAGGGGGCACCGGGATGCTCTTGTCCAACGGCGACCTTCGCACCGGAAGCACCAACACAGGCTGCAGTGACGGTGTACTGCCCGGCCGCCGGCACCTTCTCGGTTTTGCCAAAACCCCTGGCGGGACCATCCAATGGCCCCATGTCGGAAAGGATGACCGGTTCCGGCACTGCCTTAAGGAGCCGGTCTAGCTCAGCGTGGTTTTTGACCTCGCGCTCCAGCACCTGAGGATCAGCGTATGGCTTCGGGGGCCCTGGTACCGGCATCAGCTCAGCTGTTGGCGTGTGCACGGGCTCCGGGTATTCATAGACGCACCCTGCGGCCCCACTTAGAGGGATCAGTAGGCAGAGGGCGAACCCGATCCTATACCGTTTGTCTTTCGTTCCCACACTTCCATGGTGGTCAAGCCCGCAATTCAAAACAACCGCTGACCAGCCGTAACGTTCCGTCCAGCCGGAACTCGGCCCAGAGCGGGCAGTGGTCCGAAATCCGCCAGGCGCGATTTCGTTCTTCGTCGCTTCCGCTGATCTGGACTACATGGTGCAGACACTCCCGTCTTAGGATTCTGATCGGATCAGAGGGAACCACAACCCCGTTGCGACTCTAGACGCCGTTGTCGTTAAGCCATCCCAGAACACTCCGTTGAGTGTTCTGGCCCTAGCCGCCGTTATCAATGACGAACGGCCTCACGGCGTGCTCTCCGTACTCAGCAGCGGCCGGGATGTGGGCGCACGTCAGCTTTTTTCACCCGAGGAGACAAAACGCTAACGATTGGATTAACCCCTTGTGCTGGGGATGAATGCGATGCGACCATCATTTGCACCGGCAGCAACGCTCTCGAAAGTCAGGTGGATCATGCGCACTTCCGTCCGTTTCTTCGCTTCGTCACTGGTCGCGGCCATGGGAGTCACTCTCCTCATGGCGCCCTCGGCTTCCGCAGCGAACCAAGTCGTCAGCGACAGATACAGCGGGGAGTTCGCCTACGCGACCTCTCAGACAAGGAGCCCAGACGGGTGCATCGTCGCCCAGAAGGATCTACTCGCCTCGGACAAGGGGTTCGGCCCTACGGTCGCGTACTACGACTTCATGGTCAACGAGTGCACCATGGAGGTCCTGCGCGACGTGTACGGCACTGCCCCTGCGGAAGCCTTCGACTTCAACCGCAAGGCCGTCCACGCCAAGGCAACTGTGCCGCTCACCGATGGGACCACGCTCGCTGTCGATCTGCAGTGGAACGCCGTCGGCGCGCCGACCCAGCAGGGATTCAGCACGAGGATCGTTGAGCCAGGCGTCTACCAGTATGTCTCCACCAGCTCGGGATCGTTCTCCGAGGCATCCCTGAGCGGCTCACCGCACTTCGACGAGGCGCACATCTCGCAGTCGAAGGGCAGCAGGCTGGAGATCCGCCACTAGCTTCCGTTCGTGCGCTGAACCGGGAAGGGTGCGACGTGCGGGCGCGGCCGCGTAGGCAGCTATATCACCGGCTCCCCTTCATCAGCTGACCCAAAAGGCCGTGCTGTTATTCGGGCGGGCGGCGGGGGGGATTGCTCGAGCCTGCACGGACGGCCTTGCGGAGGTAGGTGCCCTGGCTCACCTCGGCTAGGACCCGGGCGTCCACGGCCGTCCGGTCGGCCTTGCCCTGGATGGTTGCGGCGAACTGCTCGCGCCGTTCGGCGGTATCGCACTCGAAGCCGGCACGAGCCTCTTCATGGTCCTTCTCCTGCTCTGCGGTCCAGGGCGGGCCGTCGGCGCAGGGCAAGTCTGCATAGCAGGATGCCAAGCTCACCAAGTCCGGATTTGACGCCTGTAGGAGCATCGTCGTCGTAGGCACAACAGGTTCGGGGGTCCGAACGCAGCGGATCAGGTGGGATAACCGGCGCAGATTCAGCCATCGGCTGTTCTGTCAGTGCTGTTTCCTGAGTCATTCTGCCGTGCGAGCGGGACGACCAGAACAGGCCGGTGCTGGCCTCGCGTGAGCTGGACGGCGACCGAACCCACCAGCAATTGTTCCAGCCGGGTTCCCAGGCCTGGTCCCCGGGCGCCAACGACGATTACCGATACGTCGGCCGATTCGGCCAGCTGGCCCAGCGCCCGGGCCGGATCCCCGGACAGTGTCAGGAAAGACCAACGGACCCCAGCTCCGCCCAGGACCTCCTGAAGCGATTTCCGGATGCCGGCACTCGTGGCTTCCACGTCATCAATGATCCCGTAGGGCGACAGGGGGCTGGCCTCCACCCTGTCCTCCGTCTCTTCAGCGAGGTAAGTGGTGATGTCCACGTACGCGCAGATCAGCTTGACCTTCAGGCTGTAGGCCAGATCCGCCGCGCGGTGCACGACTGCCAGGGGCAGCCCGGGCACGACGCCAACCAGAACCGGGCCGGTGATCCGCTGCGGGACGAACGCCGGCCCTCGGGCGCCCGGGGGCGTTTCCTTGGCAGGTAGGTTCATGGTTGCTCCGTCACGAATGCCTAGCCTTCACCTTCCTTGCAGAACTTCGACTAGCTCCTCACGGGACAGGTCAGCCCCGGGGAGTTCGATGCCTTCAGCGGTGTCGCTTGCCTCGACGTCGGTGTCAGCGGCCTTGGCCGCTCCCCCACGTGGGGCGTGAAGGGCGGCCAGGGATTCCGGAGCGGCCGGTTCTTCTTCGCTTTTGCGCGGGGCGTTGTGGTCACTAGCCATCAGCAGCTCTCTTTCTCATCATGAACGTGCGGTGATGCAGTCTAAGTCCAGAAGCCCGTCCGGCGGATCCCGGCCGCTCGTGCGCCACGCCGATGTCGCTGTCGGAACTGAAGCAGAGTCGCTGGTGAGCCGCAATCCGCTATAACGGACGCGTGAAACGTGCGGCATGGCGTCGCGGGCTGAACTTCTGGCGACTAATATCCTGCCTCTCGGCGAAACACCACCACGAGGGTCCGCGCCGGACGTAGGATCAAGGTAGGGGCAGCCAGGAGTGTGGCGAAATGTTTGAGCGATTTACCGACCGTGCCCGTCGAGCAGTGGTGCTTGCCCAGGAGGAAGCACGCCTGCTGAACCACAACTACATCGGTACCGAGCACATCCTGGCGGGTCTGATCCACGAGCATGAGGGCGTGGCCGCCAGAGCTCTTGAATCCCTGGGCATTTCGCTCGACAGCGTCCGCGAGCAGGTGCAGGAGATCATCGGCCAGGGCAAGCAGGCCCCCTCGGGCCACATCCCTTTCACACCGCGCGCGAAGAAAGTGCTGGAGCTCGCGCTCCGTGAAGCGCTGCAGCTGGGCCACAGCTACATCGGTACCGAACACATCCTGCTCGGCGTCGTCCGTGAGGGTGAGGGTGTTGCCGCGCAGGTGCTGGTCAGGCTCGGCGCAGACCTCAACCGCGTTCGCCAGCAGGTGATCCAACTGCTCTCCGGCTCTCAGGGCAACGAAACCACCGGTGCCGGTGTCGGCCAGGGCCAGACTGAAAGCGCCCCTGCCGGTTCCGTGGTGCTGGACCAGTTCGGCCGCAACCTCACCCAGGCCGGGCGCGAGAACAAGCTGGACCCGGTCATTGGACGCGGTCTGGAAATAGAACGCGTCATGCAGGTCCTTTCCCGCCGTACCAAGAACAACCCTGTGCTGATCGGTGAGCCCGGCGTCGGCAAGACCGCCATCGTCGAGGGCCTTGCCCAGGCGATCGTCCGCGGCGACATCCCGGCAACCCTCAAGGACAAGCAGATCTACACCCTTGACTTGGGTTCCGTCGTCGCCGGCTCCCGCTACCGTGGTGACTTCGAGGAGCGGCTGAAGAAGGTCCTGAAGGAAATCCGTACGCGCGGGGACATCATCCTGTTCATTGATGAGATCCAGACCCTGGTGGGTGCCGGTGCCGCCGAAGGTGCGATCGACGCGGCCTCGATCCTGAAGCCGTTGCTGGCCCGCGGCGAACTCCAGACCATTGGTGCCACCACGCTGGATGAGTACCGCAAGCACATCGAGAAGGACGCCGCCCTGGAGCGCCGTTTCCAGCCGATCCAGGTCCAGGAACCCGACGTGCCCCACACTATCGAGATCCTCAAGGGCCTTCGAGACCGCTACGAGGCGCATCACCGCGTCACCATCACCGACGGCGCGCTGATCGCCGCTGCGAACCTTTCCGACCGCTACATTGCGGACCGCTTCCTGCCGGACAAGGCGATCGACCTCATCGATGAAGCCGGTGCCCGTCAGCGCATTCGCCGCATGACTGCCCCGCCGGAACTGAAGGCTCTCGCTGAAAAGATCGCCGTCGTCAGAGCGGAAAAGGAGTCCGCGATTGACGCCGCGGCATACGAGAGTGCTTCTTCTTTGCGCGACAAGGAACGGAAGCTCATTGCCGAACGCGCCGAGATGGAGCGCCACTGGAAGACCCGCGGCATCGATGACGTCTCCGAAGTCGATGAGGACCTGATCGCTGAAGTCCTCGCAAACTCCACCGGCATACCAGTCTTCAAACTGACCGAGGAAGAATCCTCGCGCCTGCTGAAGATGGAAGACGAGCTGCACAGGCGTGTCATAGGTCAGGATGAAGCGATTAGGTCGGTTTCGCGGGCTATCCGCCGCACCCGTGCCGGCCTGAAGGACCCCAAGCGCCCGGGCGGCTCGTTCATCTTTGCCGGCCCCACCGGCGTCGGCAAGACCGAGCTCGCCAAGGCCCTCGCCGAGTTCCTCTTCGCCGACGAAGACGCTCTGATCAGCCTGGACATGTCCGAGTACTCAGAGAAGCACACGGTTTCGCGGCTCTTCGGTGCACCCCCGGGCTACGTCGGGTACGACGAAGGCGGGCAGCTGACCGAGAAGGTCCGCCGCCGACCGTTCTCCGTAGTCCTGTTCGACGAAGTGGAGAAGGCCCACGCAGACCTGTTCAACTCCATCCTGCAAATTCTGGAAGACGGCCGCCTGACCGACAGCCATGGCCGGGTGGTGGACTTCAAGAACACCGTGATCATCATGACCACCAATCTCGGCACCCGGGACATCTCCAAGAGCGTCGCCACCGGCTTCCAATCAGGCACGGACACCACAACCGGTTACAACCGGATGCGTGCCCGCGTCACGGAAGAGCTCAAGCAACACTTCCGCCCCGAGTTCCTCAACCGCGTGGACGACGTCATCGTCTTCCCCCAACTAACCCAGGACGAGATCATTCAGATTGTGAACCTGATGATCGGCCGTCTGGAGAAGCGCCTCGCGGACAAGGACATCAGCATCGACCTCACCACGGCGGCCAAGGTGCTCCTGGCCACCCGCGGCTACGATCCTGCTATGGGTGCCCGGCCGCTGCGCCGCACGATCCAGCGCGAAATCGAAAACCAGCTCTCCGAGAAGATCCTCTTCGGCGAAATTCGCGAAGGCGACTTCGTTGCGGTGGACGTAGACGGCGAAGGCGACGACGCGAAGTTCACCTTCACCGGAGACACCCAACCCCGCGTCCCGGACGCACTGCCGGCCGCGAATTAAGCCGCAACCATCTGCTGCACCCCAGCCCGTTCCACATCCTTGCCATTTGCCGGCGGGAAGCGCGGACGTTGATTCACTGTGTCAGCCTGGTTACGGCGGACCTGTCACCACTGCACGAGACAGATGCTGAGCCAGATTTTCGCCGGATCGACCGGTTTGGCCCTGATAAGCGTCGGCATGTTGGAGATTTTCTTTCATGGTGATCGACGCTTCTACCGAATCTTTTTGATTAGACCTGAAGATGTGCGGGCAGTTCGCATGTGGGCGATGAATGTAGGCGCCTACAACATCCTCTTCGGGCTGGGCATCGCAGTGGGTCTGTGGATGGTGAACGTCTCCAGCACAGCGGCCGGCGGATCGGCAATCGTTATTTTCTGCTGCGCGAGCCACGTCTTCCTCGGCATCTGGCTGTGGGTAACGGAGAAGCGCCTTCTCGCCAGCGCCATTGGCCAGGCGCTCTTTCCCGGCCTAGCTGTCGTCTTCTATGTATTCCTCCGTTAGCCCATTCCCAGCCGGATCCTCCTTACTGGTCGGACGGCGGGTCCGTACCGGCCGCTGACACAAGCGGCCCCAGCATCAGACTTCCTGGCGTGAACTCCTCACCGCATTCCGCACACGACACCACCGGTTTCAGGTCGGCCCCGCAACTGTGCCGGTAGGAGGCCCGGGGTGTCTCGTCGCGCATCCATGTACTGCTCCACGCTGCGAGTGAAATGAGGATGGGCGCGACTTCGGCCCCGGAAGTTGTGAGGTGGTACTCGTAGCGCGGGGGGCGCTCGGAGTACTGGACGCGCTCGATCACGCCCTGGCTTTCGAGTGTGCGCAGTCGGCCCACCAGGATGTCGCGGGACGCGCCGGTATTACGCGCGATCTGATCGAACCGGTGAACGCCCAAGGACATTTCGCGAAGCGCCAGCAGCGCCCACCGCTCCCCGAGCACGTCGAGCCCCGCCGCGATGAAACACGCTCTGGGTGCATCTACTGCCTTGTCGGTCGGCCGATTCATCGTTCACCTGCTTTCGGTACTTTCTTCAAGTATACAAGTCAGTTGGAAAATCAAACTCACTCGGCTAGTCTGATGCTCTGAGGTCGCGACAACCGCGTCGCCGCCTTTCTGAGATCAGGAGAATCCATGCCACTGCTGTCTGGTGCTGTCGTCCTCGTTACCGGTGCAAATGGAGGCTTGGGCCGCGAGCTCGTGGAACAGGCCCTCGCCCGGGGTGCTGCGAAGGTCTACGCAACGGCCCGCCGCCCGCAAGAGTGGAACGACTCCCGGGTCGTCCCCCTCGCCCTCGATGTCACCAACCCTGACTCGATCCGGGCCGCAGTTACCCAGGCCCGGGACGTCACCGTTCTGATCAACAACGCCGGCATGAGCGTCGAATCGGACACGTTCTTGGCACTCCCCGACGAGAAGATCCGTGAGGTCATGGAGACCAACTTCTTCGGACCGGTCGCCTTGACCAGGGCATTCGCACCGGTGCTCGCCGCCAGCGGGACATCAGCGGTCCTCAACATCCACTCGGTGCTCAGCTGGATCGCACTCACCGGCGCCTACAGTGCATCAAAGGCCGGGCTGTGGTCGGCGACCAACTCCTTCCGCGTGGAACTGGCCCCCCAAGGCACGCAGGTCACGGGTGTTCACGTCGGCTACATGGACACAGCCATGGCCAAGGGCGTGAATGCCCCCAAGACCTCTCCCGAGGAAGTCGCGCGGAAGTCGTTCGATGGGCTCGAGCAAGGTGATTACGAGGTCATCGTGGACGAAATCAGCGCCGGAGTGAAGCGCGGCCTGTCTGGCTCGATCTCGGATCTGTACCCCGTACTGGCAGCCAACACCCCGGTATGACCGCGACAAACCCTGACCTGCAGAGCTCTAAGGAGGAAACCCCGGTGTCAACCAACAGCTCGGCGCAACGCTCGGAAACCTTCACCTGGATTGATCCGGCAATTGCGCTCGAACAGCTGCCACGGCTGTCGGGTCTGGACTACTTTTCCGGCCTCCGCGACGGCAGCATTGCGCCGCCGCCGATCGCTTCCCTCATGAATTTCGATCTCGTCGATGCGAGGTACGGACACGTCGAGTTCCAGTGCTGGCCGGGAGAAGCGCACTACAACCCCCTCGGAATGGTGCACGGCGGCCTGGCCTGCACGCTCCTCGACACGGCGCTCGGCTGCGCAGCACACACTACTTTGGAAGCAGGGATCGGCTACACCTCTATCGACCTGGCGGTCAAGTACCTGCGACCCATCACGCTCCAGAAGGGTGCTCTGCGCGCAGAGGGGTCAGTCGTGAAAACCGGCCCGCGGGTGATCTTCACCGAAGGCCGCCTCAGCACCGCAGACGGAAAACTCCTCGCCACCGCCACGAGCACGCTGCTCATCTTCCCTCACCAACCGGGCGCTCTGACAACATGACTGATACCGGCACCGCCGTTGCCCTGACGCCTGCCGCTCAGGAGCGCGCCTTGCCCCCGGCCCGCCTTTCGGGAATGCCCGCGTTGAGCCGCTTCGGCATGCCCTTGGGGCTTGCCGGCCTTGGCGGCGGCTGGTCCGCCGCGAGGAGCTCTCTCGGGTCCCCGATGTGGCCGGAGGAAATCCTCTACGGGGCAGCCAGCTCGCTGTGGCTGATCCTGACCGCCGTCTACGTGTTTCGGGGCCTCCGCCGGAAAGGCGCATTCCGGGCCGACTTGCGACACGAAGTGGCGGGGCCTTTCGCGTCCTTCATCCCGCTAGTGGGGATCCTGCTTTCGTCCCACTACAGCCAGTATCTGCCGCCATGGGGCGCCTGGCTGTGCACGGGTTTCATTGCCGCCCTTGCCATCGTCGCCGCCCAGCTCCTCGCCCACTGGGTCACCGGCGGGGTGTCCATGCAGTCCATCCATCCCGGCTACCTGCTGCCCGTCGTGCCCGGATTCTTCGTTGCCAGCATCGGATTCTCAAGCATCCACGCCCGTGATGCAGCCATGGCCGCGTTTGGCATCGGCGCGTTCTTCTGGCTGGTCGTAGGAACCGTCGTCACCGTCCGGCTGATGACCGGCGGCGAGCTGACAGCAGCCGCCAAGACCGGATTGTCCGCGTACCTGGCTGCGCCTGCAACGGCCAACATTGCCTGGATGCTGTCACATCCGGGACCTGTGGGGGCCGTCCAGCTTGGTCTAACAGGCGTGCTGGTGATCATGGCGCTGACGCAGGTCATGCTCCTCCCCGAGTACCGCAAGCTTCCCTTCACGCAGATGTTTTGGGTGTTCACCTTTCCCGTTGGTGCCACCGCGAACTATTCCATCCGCTGGCTTGCAACAACCGACCTCACCGGCCGGGAAATTTACGCGTGGACGGTTCTCGGCCTCGCAACGGCCTTCACGTTGGTCATTGCCGCTCGCGCCGTCCCAACAGCCATCGCCCCTAAGTCAGCGAAACTCGCCGCACCACAGGGCACAGAAGTGCGGTGAAGCTCCTGCTTCCTGCAACCGGCCGCTTTTGAAGCGGCAGACGGACCGAAAGTTTGGGGGGCCGGCGCCGATCGGTTGCGACTGCAAACTTCGTTTGGCGGTTAGATTGCAGCCTCACCTGGTTTCCTGGATCAGGTTCCCATTCCCAGGTGTGCTCCTCCTGCCACATCGAGGGACACGCCCGTGATGTAGCGGTTGTTTGGGTCGGCAAGGAAAAGGATCGCGCGGGCGACTTCGTCTGGTTCGGCGAACCGGCGCATGGGAAGTTGCGCGGCGCGCTTGGCACGGTTGGCGGTTGCGTCCGGTCCTGAGTCTTTTGCGAACTGTGCCCACATGGGAGTGTTTACTGGGCCTGGCGCGATGGCGTTGACCGATATGCCGTTAGGGCCGAGCAGCTCGGCGAAGGACCACATGATGTGAAGTACTGCGAGTTTGCTTGCGTTGTAGGGCAAGTAGTTGAGGCGGGCTTCTTTGGCTGCAACGGAGGAGAGAATCACGATGGCACCTGGAGTTCCGGTGCCGATCATTGATTGTGCGGTTTCCCGGACCATGGAGAACGTGCCGGAGCCGTTGATCCGCATGATGGAATCGAATTCTTCGGTCGTTGTTTCCATGATGTCCGGCGTGGTGCCCAAGACCCCAGCTGCGTGAACGAGAGCGTCGATGCGCCCGTATCTGGTTGTGATGTCACGGACGACTGTGGCGCATTGTTCTTCGGAGGTGATGTCGAGCGGGAAGAAGCCGGCCAGTTCCTGGCCCTCCTTCGGGGCGCGGTCGGCACCTATGACGAGGGCCCCTTCGGCTGTGAGTGCGTCGACGACTGCATCGCCGATTCCGCCGCTTGATCCGGTTACCAGAACGACTTGGTCTTTAAGGCTCATCTGATAACTCCGCTTGTCCGTTGCTGCCCCGCGGTTGGTTGGTGGACTGCCCGTTTCATCTTTCTACGTCCTTACTTGAGGTGTCTTCAAAGAGTGTGGAGCACGTGCCCGTGCTGATTAGCTGGTGCCGCTCGTGGCGTGGCTTGCCCATTGCCGGCCTTCTTGTTCTTCTGTGGGCAGTCCGGAAGCGGCGAGGATCCGGTCGAGCAGCCGCTGGGTATGGACGGCTTCGCGGCCGGAGGTGAGCGGCTCTGCCCTGTCCGCGACCCGGTCCAGGAAGTGGTGGACGGCCGCCGCGAACCCAAGAGTTTCGGTGGCGGTCGCCCAGCCGTAAGCCTCCGCGCTCAGCTCCCGCGACGTGGTGACTCCCCTGACAGTGGTCGACACTGTTTCGGGTGCGCGAACCTCAACCGTCTTACCGTCACCGTAGGCGTCCAGTTTCTCATTCCAGGCACCAGCTGTCCGGGCAGCCATGAGCACTCCGGTGTTGCCGGTGCTGAAACGGATCATGGCTGCGACGCCGTCTTCTTCCCAGGGGTCATCACCGGCGGCGTGTGCGGCCACGTCCACGGCTTCGCCGCCGCAGTACCAGCGGAGCAGGTCGACCATGTGAATGGCGTTCTCGAACGTTGCGCGGTATTCGGATCCGGGGCGGTTCTTTTGGGCCACACAAAAGGTGGCGCCTTTCGTGCCAAACAGCTCCCGGCCGGCGGTGTAGACCGGGGCGTAGCGGCGGTTGAAGTCGACCATCAGTATGCGGCCGCGCTCGTCGGCTAGGTCCGCCAAACGTTCGGCTTCCTCGGTGGCCGGAGCCAGGGGCTTTTCGCAGAACACGTCGACGCCATTGTCCAGGCACAGCTGGACCGCGTGGGCGTGCTCGGACCGGGGTGTGAGGACGAAGACGGCGTCCAGCTCCCGGGCATCCAGCATGTCCTCCACTGACCTGTAGGCGGCGCCGAAACCCCAGCGCCGGACCAGGTTGCCCGGGTCCTCGCGGCGGGACACCAAGGCTGCCAACTCGACATCATCGCGCTGGACGAGTGTGGGCAGTTGGGCGATGGTGGCGATATTGCCTGCGCCGATGACGCCGACGCGGAGGCGCTGCGCGTTCATCGGGCGTTCTCCATTTCAGCGAGATCAGTGAGCATTCCGCGCAGTGCGGTCGCGGATTCCCGGAATCCGTCCTCTGGGGTTGGGAGGTCTTGCGGGTGCCAGCGGTACTCGTACTCGATGCTCAGCAGGTCATCGTAGCCGTGGCGCAGCAGCGCAGCGAGGATCTGGGGCCAGGGAAGGACGCCGCTGCCGATGACCCGTGATCGGACGGCGCGCTCGGACGCGTCGACGCGGGCCGTTTCCGTGGCGCGGAAGGCCGCGTTGGGATCGGTGAAGACGAGGTCCTTCACGTGGACGTGACCGATCAGGTCGCCCTGGACGGCAAAGGCCTCCTCGAACGTCTCGTCGTGGGTGAAGGTGAGGTTGGCCTGATCGTAGAGAACGCGAACGGCCGGGTGGGCAACCTCCTGCACGAGCGCGGCGGTTTCTGCCGCGGTCTGGGTCATGGTGCCGAAGTGGTTCTCCACGCACAGCCGCACGCCGGCCTGTTCCGCATCGGGTGCCAGGGTCTGCAGGGCCTCCCGCAGTTTCGCCCATCGCCTGGCATGATCGGAGTCGCCCGGATGCCAGGACCCCGCGTACACGCGCACCCGGTCGGCGCCGAGCAGATGGGCGGTCTCAATTGCGCCGCGGAATTCGTCGACTCCCCCGCGCCACTCACTCTCGTCGAGGGCGTTGATGGCCGTGGTGTAGGGCGTCAGGCCAATAATCGGCAGACCCTCGCCTTCTGCCGCCTTCAGTGCCTCCAGTGCGGCACGCCGGTCCCCCTGAGGCAGACCTGAGGTGTAGCCGTCCTGGTAGATGACTTCGGCGGCATCGAGCCCTGCGGCTCGAAAAAGTTTCAGTGCCTCGGGGACCGTGTGGTCCGGAGTGCCTAGTGTGTGACCTGCAAGCCTCATTGTTGATTGTCCTTCCTAAAAATGTCTTGTGTGGCTGTCCAGTCCGCTGGGCCGACGAGCCGGGGTGGGGCTGCGACGCGGGATCGGTCGACGATTTCCATCAGCAGCCCCCAGGGGGTGATGAAGTAGGTCCAGCGGTTGCCGGCCACGCGCGGACTGTCGCCGGCGACTTCCTTGCGCTCTCCGAGCACGCGGACTCCCGGGGTTTCCTGCAGCACCGCGATCGCTTCGTCGACGTCGTCCACAACGAAGCACAGGTGGTGCCCGCCCGCGTCGCAGTGCCGGGGCGGGGTTTCCCTCCGCTCAGCGCTGCTCCATTCGAACAGCTCGATGTTCAGGTTCGGCGGCAGGCGGAGCATGGCGAGGGTGAGCCGGGCATCGGCAGGGACGTCGAAGTTGGTGGGCATGAACTCGGGGTCGGGTCCGCGGTCGGAGCGGTACAGCTCCTCGGCGCCGAGCACTTCGACGAAGAACCTGATGGCGTCCTCGAGGTTCGGAACTGTCAGGCCGACGTGGTCGGTGTGCCGCAGCCCGGGCAGCCGGCGTAGGGTTCCTTCGTTGGCACCTTTCATTTGCGCCGTCCTGAGGTGGAGGCGCGCACCAGAAGTTCGGGTTCCAGAATGACGTGGTCCACCGAGCCGTTCAGGTTCTGCTTTTCCGCCAGTTCGATTGCGATGGTTCCCATGTCTGCGATGGGCTGCCGCACCGTGGTCAGGGGCGGGTTGAACCGGGCCCCCAGAGCGAGTCCGTCGAAGCCCATGACCGATACGTCCTCCGGGACGCGGATGCCGCTTTGGCCCAAGGCCGAGATGACGGCGAAGGCGACCATGTCATTGGCGGCGATAATCGCCGTCGGAGGATTCTCCAATTCCAGGTAGTGTTTGGCCGCGCGTGCCCCCGCGTCCGGATCGGAGCCGCTGTCGAGCACAAGGGGCGTGCTGTTGCCTTCCGACGACAGTTCCAGATAGGCGTCCATCCGGTCCTGGGCGGTGTGGGTTCCGGAGATACCGGAAACGTAGCCGATCGAGGTGTGCCCCAAGGAACGCAGGTGTTCCAGGGCGAGCGTGATGCCGCGGCGGCTGTCAACGGTGACCGTTGGAACCAAGGCGTCGTCTTCCACACGGTCGATAACCACCACCTTGTGGCCGAAATCGAAGCGTTTCAGGGCGTCGGTGTCGACTTTGGTGGAGGGCGCTACGATGCCGAAGGGCGCGTACATGGCCTGCATCGCGGTGAAATACCCGTCGGTCTTGGCAGGGTCTCCGTTCGTGACGCAGAGCAGGAGCTGGTAGCCGCGCTCATCGGCGGCCTGCGTCATGGTCTTGGCAAGTTCTGCAAAGAACGGGTTGGTGATGTCAGGCACGATGAGCGGGACGAAGGTGCTGGTCTTTCGGCGCAGCGCCTGGGCGAGCGGGCTCATCGTGTAGCCGAGCCCTTCGGCGACGCGGAGGATGTGTTCGCGGGTTTCGCTTTTCACCGCTTCCGGCCGGGAGAATGCCCGGGAAACCGTGGACCGGTGCACGCCGGCCGCCTTCGCAACAACATCGATACTCAGGTCAGCCATTTTCTTCTCCTCCATGATGGTCGTCATACGCCTGCCAAATTGGGCGCATCACATCTTCGAGCTCGGCGAGCGTCGGTAACCCCCGGAATCCATCTTCCAGCGTCTGCGCGACACGGCGTACAAACGGATCATAGAGAGGGTCACTGTCCACGTCGATCACGGCGGACTCCGTCGTCCCGTCCAACGCGGTGAACGTGGCAGAACCGTCCGAGTTGACGGAGGCGAATCCCGCCCCGCCCGACGACGTGTAACTGCAGTACCGCTTCAACGGCGAACCCGGGAAGGCGTACCCCACCTCCACGATGGCTTCACACCCGCTCGGGGTGGTGACGATGAGGCTGGCATGGTCCTCAACAGCCGCACCGTGCAGGGCCGACGAGAGCCGCGAGTCGACACTCACCGCAGACTCGCCACAGGCCTGCAGGAACAGGTCCACGAAATGCGGCCCCAGGTTCGCCAAACACCCTCCCCCTGCAGTGGCAGGGTCCAGCATCCAGGGATTGCCGTTATCCAGATAACGCGAGGGCGGTCCGGCGATGAAGGAGATCCTCTGGTACGTGGGCCGACCGGCTTTGGCCAGCCACCGGTCGGCGGGGCCGCCCCGTTGAATGAGCGGAACCGTTGCGGCCACTCCGGCCGCGTCCGCAGCCTTCCGCACCTGGACAAGTTCCGCCAAGGACGTTCCCAGCGGCTTCTCCACCACGAACGGAATGCCACGCTCGATCAGGGCCAGACACTTTTGCGTCATTCCATCGTGCGGGCCGAAGACATAGGCGAGCCCCACGTCCGGCAGATCGAGCAGGGTCCGCCAGTCCGCCTCAACCGGAGCGCCCCAAGCCTTCGCCAGTCCCTGGACGAGCGGCACGTTGTCGTCACTGATGCCGACGACCTGGTGTTCTTCGCCGATTGCCGGGGCGTACAGCGGAACGTGCCAGTGTGAAGCACCAAGAATGATCGTGCGTGTTTTGCTCACCCTGCCAGCTCCTTTGCTAAGTATGAGATCTTGTTGTCCACTCAGTATGAGATCGATTGCTGAGATCGGTTGCAATAACACTATGGATGGTGGGAGAGTTTGTCAACGACACTTCAATAGCGGCCCAAGGGCGTCCCGCAACAAGGGGAAACTGCCCGGGCCAGAAGAAAGGCCAGCAATGCATAAGAAACTTCGCACCCTGACGACCATTGACCAGTCCGGGGCCGTCCTGATCGTGCGCCTGGAAAGCGCAGAGCTTGCAGAACAGGTGGCCGAAGCGGCAATCGCCGGAGGTTTTCGGGCCCTTGAAATCACGCTCTCGATCCCAGGTGCCGTGGACGTAATCCGCCAACTCTCGGCCAAGCACGGGCCCAACGGAGTCGCGATCGGAGCCGGAACGGTTCTGGACGAGCACTCAGCCTACGAGTGCATCCGCGCCGGCGCTGACTTCCTGGTCAGCCCCCAACTGAACCCGGCGATGATCCGGACAGCCAACCGGTACCAGGTCCCGACCATCAGCGGCGCATACACGCCGACGGAACTTGTGGAGTCCGCCGAAGCCGGCGCTGACATCCTCAAGCTCTTCCCCACCGAAGCCGGCGGCATCCCCTATGCGAAGTCGGTCCTCGCCCCGCTGGCACACCTGCCGATCATGCCGGCAGGCGGCGTCACTCCCGGGAACGTCGCCGAATGGTTCGCTGCCGGCGTCACCTGCGTCGGCGTCGGCAGCGCCGTGACAAAAGCATGGCAACCCGACGGCGACTTCTCCCGCGTCACCGAGGCCGCCAGAGAATTTCTCTCAGCAGTGGCAGAGGCCCGCCAATGACAGCCCCCAAAGTCTTCATTGTCGTCGGGCCTGCGGGATCCGGAAAGACCACCATTGCCCAGCAAACAGCAAAGGAGCACAATGCCGCGTACCTGGACAAGGACCGGATATGCGGCCGCCTTGTCGAGTTCGCATTAGAGGCAACGGGGCATGACCCTACCGACCGGGAATCCAACACCTTCTACCGGGAAAAGCTGCTGCCCTTGGAGTACCAGACACTCATGGATGTCGCAGGAGTGAACCTGCGGCTGGGACGATCGGTCGTACTCGACGCACCTTTCGGCGCGTACTTCGCGGCCCCGGACTACCTGGCGAACGCCGCAGAAGAATTCCACTGGCCGCCCTCGCAGACCACAGTGGTGCGGGTACAAGTCTCCCAGGACGTTCTCCGGGAACGGCTTATTCGAAGGGGCCTGGAAAGAGATCGGTGGAAACTTGCGCATTGGGACGAGTACTGGGCGGCACACGGCAGCCTGGACTGCGCCTGGTCCGGGGTCCGTTTCCTTGATCTCAACAACGAGAAGCCCCTGCCCGTTGAGGGATAACGGCTCAGGGCACCCCCCGCCCTCCCGGTCCGCGTTGGGCCATCGAACAAGGGCGGCAGCAGCTCCTCCTATCAGCCACTGAGGCAAGATCGGGACCCCCGTTTCCGAATCGAAAAAATTCGTTGACAGACCCGCCTACCCTACGTATGGTTGCTTGCAACCGATCTCAGCAACCGATCTCAGCGACGCGGTCACTGCAACCGATCTCATTAACAGCAAGCAGCCGCGACGGCCTCCCCGGAGTTTGCCGTCAGCAATCCGTTCGAGCGAGGTACAGGCGGGCAAGACCGGCCCACCGCGTCGTTGCGGTTGTCCCAAATATTCCAATACCCCTCCCCAGCAAACGTGAAAATATGGAGAGTTCAATGAAGACCTCAAAAGAAGCCTTCGGCAGCCCGGAGCATTCTGAAGTGTCCGCCGGGCGCCCTCGCCGCAACATCAACATGGTGGCAGGCACGATCGGCCACTTCGTGGAATGGTACGACTGGTACATCTACGGGCTGCTGGCAGCGGTGTTCTCGTCACAGATTTTCCCCAGCGAGTCGCCGTTCGCATCCCTTGTCGCAGCACTGCTCACCTACGCGGTCGGGTTCGTTGTACGCCCACTGAGCGGAATCATCATCTCTCCATTGGCCGACCGCTACGGCCGGCGGCTCATCCTGACGCTGTCCATCTCCGGGATGGCCCTTGGCGCTCTGATCATTGGCCTCACACCTCCATTTGCGACGATCGGATTCGCAGCACCTGTTCTCTTTCTGGTTGCACGCATCCTCCAGGGAATCTCGGCCGGAACTGAGCAGCAGAGTGCCATCGCGTTCATGGTCGAACACGCTCCCGCGAACCGGAGGGGCCTGTTCGGTTCTTTCTCCAACATGGCAAGCGGCCTCGCGACCCTCGCAGCAACCGGCGCCGCGGCAATGGTGACATCATCCTTTGCTCCAGACGACCTCGCCGCCTGGGGCTGGCGCATCCCCTTCCTGGTGGGCGGCGTCCTCGGCGTCGTCGGCCTCATCCTGCGGGCCCGCGCAGACGAGACCCCTGAGTTTGAGGCAACGGCCCTCGTCGATCACAAGTCCGCCTGGGCGCGACTGATGGACCTGCTCCGCGAACACCCGAAGGCTCTGCTGCAGGCAGCGGTGCTCTCTGCCCCGGCCGTGGCCTACTACACCTGGGCCACCTTCCTCCCCACCTACGCCAAGCTGACCACCGGCCGGGACCTGTCCTCCACCCTGGCCGGGAGCGTTATCGGGCTGGCCCTGCTCGTCGTCATCGTGCCGGTCTGCGGCGCGCTCTCGGATCGACTGGGCCGACGCAAGATCTTCCCCATCATCGGTGCCATCGGCATGATCGTGCTCTTCTACCCCTTGCTCCTGCTGCTGAACCAGCCAGGCTTCGGCGTTTACGTTCTGGTGTCGGCATCCGGCTGGGTGGTTCTCGGTATCTGGCAGGCGGTCTACCCGACCATTCAGGCCGAGCTGTTTCCGGCAGCAGTCCGGGTATCTGGCATTGGGTTCGCGCATCAGATTGTCATCGCCGTCTTCGGCGGCACCGCACCACTTATCGCCGCCGCATTCGTCGGCGCTGGACAACCCATGTTCGTCGCGGTCTACATGATCGCCATCGTCGCCCTCAGTCTCATCGTCTACTTCACGCTCCCCGAGACCGGCAGCCGGGCCGGGCGTATCACCGTAGCTCCGGCCGACCCCGAGGTACTGGAGGGGGAGCATCTGCTCTCCGAGAGTGCACCGGGCGGGATCCAGGCGAAGGGCTCCGGATCCTAGGCGTCCTTCTCGTACTCTCGTGACCATGTAGCGCCCCGCACTTCGGGGATCGCCCTCGACCGAGACCCGGTCGAGGGCGACCCCATGTCCAGCCAAGGCCGGCAACGGACTGGTAATCAAGCCGTCAACGGGCGTGGTGATGGACGCGATAACCTTGCCCATCAGGCGCCCGGCATGTCCTGCGTCACCGTGCTGCCCGCTCGGTCGCAGACCAGTGACACCGCCCGGATGAGGATGCCGCTGCCGAACCTGTGCACCTCGTCTAACTCTTCACGGAGCCGGCCCGCGGCCACTGCATTTTGGCAGCACCTTGGTGCCCGCCCACGCCGGAGCCACCAGTGAATTGGAGACGACGAACTTGGGCACCCGGTTAAGCGTGCCGCCGATCTCGTCGGACTGGTGCGGCCAGTAGGCCGCGGAAATGTCGTAGGTCTTCCGGCCGAGGAGCAAGGCGTCGATGCGGCCAATCTCCTCGCCGACGGCAGCGCCGGCCTCGTCATCGGACACCGGCGCCTGGTAGACGCCGTCGGGGTGACGAACAGTTTGGCGATGATGATTGCCACGCGCAGGGCCTAATCGCGGTCCATAGCAAGTGGCCGTGACAGACTGATGCCATGCTGCTCGACGTGCTCGTGAGGACCTTGGAAGCCGTCGCGGCCACCCGTTCCCGGCTCGGCAAGGTCAACGAACTTGCAGACCTGCTGCTCCGGCTCGACCCCGCGGACATCCCGACGGCGGTCGGCCTGCTCACCGCTAAGCCTCGCCAGGGCCGAGTCGGGATCGGCTGGAGTGGCATGAGGGCGGCCAGGGGCGAGCCCGCTCCTGAACCGAATCTCACTATTGCCCACCTCGACGCTGCGTTGGACCGGCTGCAGGCAACCGCGGGCGCTGGCTCGACCGTGGAACGCGCCGCCACCCACCGGACTCTGATGGCGGAAGCCACCGAACGAGAGCAGGCCTTCATTGCCGGCGTGCTGCTCGGAGAACTTCGTACCGGTGCACTCGAAGGCGTACTGACGGATGCGGTCGCCCGCGCCGCCGGCCGGCCGGTCGAGGCCGTACGCCGCGCAGCGATGCTCTCCGGCGATCTCGGCGGGACCGCCCTGCTGGCGATCACGGGCACCGCGGCCCAGCTTGACGCTGTCGGCCTTGTCGTCGGGCGTCCCGTGCAGCCCATGCTCGCCGCAACTGCGGCCAGTGCCAGCGAGGCGCTGGAGGCGACAGGGGAAGCGTCGGTGGAATACAAACTCGACGGCGCACGGATCCAGGTTCACCGTTCCGGCGACGACGTCCGCATCTACACCCGCTCCCTGGCCGAAGTGACCCATCGGCTGCCTGAGGTGGTGGAGGTGGTGCGCGGAATGCCCGTGCGCGATGTGATCCTCGACGGCGAGACTTTAGCCCTAGATGAGGACGGCGGCCCCCGGCCGTTCCAGGAGACCATGTCACGGTTCGGGGCGAACGCGGCGCGCACCACGCTGCTGCATCCGTGGTTTTTCGACGTCCTGCACATCGACGGGCGCGACCTGCTCGACGAGCCGCTGTCCACACGCATCGGCGTGCTCGAGCGCAACGCCCCCGGTCACCGCATCCCGGGGAAAATCACTGTGGATGCGGCTGTTGCCGAGGGCGTGTCGCGCGATGCGCTGGCCGCCGGCCATGAGGGTGTGGTCGTGAAGGCGGTGGGCTCGGCCTACGCCGCGGGGCGGCGGGGTTCGAACTGGATCAAGGTGAAGCCGGTGCTCACCTACGACCTGGTGGTGCTCGCCTGCGAATGGGGGTCAGGACGGCGCACCGGGCTGCTGTCGAACCTGCACCTCGGAGCCCTGGACCCTGTTGGCGAGTTCGGCGAACCCGGCGGCTACGTGATGGTGGGCAAGACTTTCAAGGGCCTCACCGATGCGCTGCTGCAATGGCAGACTGAAAGGTTCCAGGAGTTGGAGGTGCGGCGTACGGCGGGTACGGTGTGGACCGAGCCGGTCACCGTGGTCGAGATCGCCATCGACGGCGTCCAACACTCTCCCCGCTATCCGGGTGGAATCGCCCTTCGGTTCGCACGCGTCAAGCGCTACCGTGACGACAAGACGGCCGCGGAGGCCGACACCATCCAGACGTTGCGCACTCTGCTCCATACCCCAGGGGGCAGAAAGGTATCACCCCCGCCAGGGGAACCAGTTTTGGGAAGAGAAGCCCCACTCCAGTAAATTGATGGTTTAGGGGATATGGAACCGCTCCCTGCCGGCTTCCGCCGAGAACCTTGGGCAGGATGGGTTGCCGCGTTCAATACCTGGGAATCGAGTACTACAGTGGATGCATGGCTGCCAGCCGCCATCCGCTCGACGACCTGCGCGAAACCATCGGCCATCTGGCCGATCAGCTCAAGCTGCCCGGTTCGGAGCGCGTCGACGACCTGGTCGGCGATCTCATCGGTGCGAGGCCCGGGCCGGCCCGGCCGCTGTCCGAGGTTCAGGCTGAACTCGACGCGCTGGTCGGACTGGAGACCGTCAAGGAACAGGTGCGGGCCCTCGTCGCACTGCTCCAGGTTCAGGCCCGCCGTAAGGCGCACGGCCTGCCGGAGGTGGCCACCTCACAGCATCTGGTGTTCCTCGGAAACCCGGGCACGGGCAAGACCACCGTGGCCCGGCTCCTGGCCGAGATGTACCGCGCGGTCGGTCTGCTGCAGAAAGGCCACCTGGTCGAGGTCGACCGTTCGGGCCTGGTGGGGCAGTACGTCGGAGCGACCGCCATCAAGACGGACCGGGTGATCCGGCGTGCGCTGGACGGCGTGCTGTTCATCGACGAGGCCTACGCGCTGGCCCCGGAGGACGGCCGGACGGACTTCGGCCCCGAGGCGATCGAGGTCCTGCTCAAGCGGATGGAGGACCACCGCCACCGCCTGGTCGTGATCGTGGCCGGGTACCCGCGGCTGATGGAGTCCTTCTTGCTCTCGAACCCCGGACTGCGCTCCCGGTTCGCCCGCGAGATCACGTTCCCCGACTACTCCGTCGACGCACTCCAGACGATCTTCCACCAGATGCTGGCCCAGCACGAGTACACACTGGAGCCGGGCGCGGACCAGATGCTGCGCCGTATCCTCACCGGGCTCCACGCGGGCGAGGACTCCGGCAACGCACGGTTCGCCCGCACGCTGTTCGAGCAGGCGCTCAACCGCCAGGCACTGCGGCTGTCACTCGACGAGAAGCAAAGTCTGGACGCGCTCGATCGCGAGGCCGTCATGACGCTCACCGCGGACGACATTGTGAAGGCCGCGCTGGCCTTGGGCGAGGAACCGGAACCGGAACCGACGCCGGAACCGGAGCGGTCACACTGGTGGCGCTGGCTGGTCTGACCGGATCTGCGGCGGCTGTCAGGCGAATGCCCCTCCCGCCCCCGAGCGGGAAAAGCACAAACTATTCCACTGTCGTGCAGCCGGAGGACAGGCGACCGGTATATAGCCGTGGGCACAGCGCGCGATTTCGACGCACCCGTTCTTATCCGCCTCGACTCAGAGCGTTCATTCACCGGCAGCGTGGATAGGGTCATGACGGGAACACTGGAGGTCCCCAGCGGAGTGGTGGAGGTATCGGGACCCACGGACAACGGCTTTAGCGGCGGGAAGGTGGAGGTGCCACCGGGGACCTACCGGGTCGAGGTGCAGTACTTCAACTTGGAATTGATCGGTGACGACGGCATCGAAGGGGACGACCGCTACATGATCACCCTGACCAGGGCGGATGATTGACCCCCTCCATCGGCCGGCATTTGGCGTTTCCTCGAAGGTTCTAAGCGATTTGGAGGTGGCGTGGTGCACGGAAGCGCTCGTCTTCCAGTACGAGCAGCGAGCAGGGAGCGCCTTCCGGCTCATTGGTTGAGTCTAGGCAAGCCGGGGCCGCCGAATCACCGGGAAAGAGGTCGCTCTCGGACAACGAGATGTATGTTGCCAGGGGGCCTTGCCTAGTGCCGGGCAATTCCCAATGCATGCTTTGTTGCCGTGGCGTCGACGCCTGCCTTGCTCCGCAGGCTCTTTTCTCCGCCACCAGAACCCTCTTCTTCACGGCTTATTCTCCTGACCATTCCGTTCCGGTTTGGCCTTCGTGGGAGCAGCCAACATCCGAAAGGGCTGCCTACTGGGCCTCAGATTGTTCAACAATCCTCTTGTTGAACAATCTACGCTGCTTCGGCCACACGATCAATAGCTGACCCAGATTTTCTTGAGTTGCCAGGTCAAGCCCAGAGGTGATAGTCATCGGTCAATGGGCGCCAACAAGCCAAACGTGTTCAACCTGCGGCGCGGTGAAAGCCAAACTGACACTTCCAAAACGAACATTCGAATGTCGGGTTTGTAGCTTTGTCCTCGACAGGGATATCAACGCAGCCCGCAACATCGCCGCCCTCGCGGGCGTCGCCCCCAGCACGGAGGAGACGCAAAACGCCCGAGGAGCCGCCTCGGGCAAACCTGTACCCAATACGGTTGAGCGACGGGTGGCAATGAACCGGGAAGTCCCACTAGGGTCATCTCCGCCCAGCAACGAACGGACGTTCCACAAAGTGTTTTGTGCCTCAGCTAAGAGTCTTGCGCGAGGCAAGCGCGGAACGCCTCCATGTAGCCTGCGTACTCTCTCGCCCCCTTGCCCCCTTGCCCGTGGCGTAGTATCTCACCCCGGGTCGGCCTGGAACGGCTCTGATCCCGCAGATTCCGGTCCGTCTCTTGCGCCCCCTTGAAGCAGCTTTACCTGAACACGACCTTCGCCACTCAGTGACGAGGGCCAGGTGCAGGTCGGTCATGATGCTACTCCGGCCTCGTGAGGATGTTTGGTCGTTGGAAACGAAACAGCGTCCGGCTCCTGCGGGAACCAGACGCTGTTGTGGAGGTGAGATGATCCTGGATCTTGGTGATGAGCGGAATTCGGCCGTCGGGGAACTCACGGAAGTGCGTGGTGCAGGAGCCGATGAAGTCGGAACCGGACGTGCCGGTGATTTCCGCCGTGCACTCAAAGGGCCGGCCGAAGCTGAACGCTGCACTGTCCATCAGATCTTCGGCCTGTCGCGAATCAAGAGGCAGCTGAGTGTCGGCCGGAGCAGTGCCATAAGCAAACACTGCTGCCAGTGCCAGGAGTCATGATGGTTTTGGGCACGGGGTGCCCTTTCCGGCCATCTGGGGGCTTGTCACGATCTGTCATAGATATCCAACCAGATGTCAAACGCATTTCATAGGTGATTTTTAGATCCCTCTCTAACCACGGCTTGTCCGGATCATCATTGGTGCGCCGACGCGCCGGGGCTGGCCCGAATAGCCAATCCCGCATTGGCCTGGGGCGTAGAAGCTTGCATAGCACGGGTTTCTAGTCTCTGTATCAGTGCGATAACCCCCTACGCGCGCATACTCGGGTGATGTCCTTCCCGTTTGGAAGCTGCATCCGTAGAGCAAGACAGACCGACCGACCCCTGACTTCGTCCGTGGCTGCTGATAATCCCGGCCAGCGGCTTGGTGAGTCGGTGTCTGCGGAACTGCTCGTCTTGGGAGAACATCGATCGAATCCTATCGGGACGTGTCGGGTCCGCCAAGACGCTCCTGTCCCAGCTCCAGCAGATCGATGTCCACCACTCCGGAAGTGCCCGGCTTGGGGGAGCCGCGCAGCTTGCGCAGCTGCGTCGCCTTGTACTCATCGCGGGCCAGTATGAACGCATAGGGAGTCAAAAACCCTGAGATGCCAATCGGCCACAAGGCGCCCCACTCGGGTGCCTCCCCTTCCCACAGGGGACGCTGGAACAGCCAGCACATGGCGATGAACAAGATTGCTGAGAAGAGCATGAGAATCCCCATGCCCCACCAGGTGCTGACCTGGGCCTGGCCGCGGCCGGGCGTGAAGCCGATCTCGTCTCCCGGGTAGCTGTGCAGCTCGCCGGTGCTGGTCTTGCGGAGAACCCGCTTCTCGCCGGCGGCGACGGCTCTCTTGTGTTCGGCGTAGACGGCATCGTTGCGCCGCTCACGCTCACGGTCGTAGACCATAGTCGTTCCTATCTTTGAAGAGGATCTGGGCAAGCGGGACAGCTTCAGCCTGTTTCTAGGCTGCTGGGCGGACGTGAACGATGATCACTTGGATTTCTTTCGTGCCGTCATAACGGAGGTCATAGTTCACACTCAGGCCCGTGTCAGTTCCCGAGGGCAGGGAGTAGTCGCTTCTTGAACCGGGCTCCTTCTCATTTGAGGTGATCCACCGCTCCGCGGCGTCGGCGTCGATGCCGTAACGTTGTACGCCGTCCCGGATGTACCCGTAGTACTCATCCCGGGAGGTTGTGGTGAGGAAATAGGTGACCTCACTGAAGTCCGATCGCGTGTGGAAGGTGTTGAAGCGGATCCTGTCCGTTTCGCCGTTGATCTCCCCCGAGGGCCCCACGATGGTGAGGTTGATCTTGCTGGAGTCCCTCGTGTTGATTTCGGGCCCATAGTCCTTTGTAGGCTCCAGGTTCACGTCAGCCTTCTGCAAGGTTCTGGAGCTCATGTCCAGCCTCGCTGTCTTGCTGGCGCGGATCTGCTCCACGCCGGCGGCATCGAGGGTGGAGAAAGCGCCGGGCGATAGCGTCTTTGTCTCGGTCCCGGGGTGGTTCGTGGACACGGTACATCCCCCGAGGAACAGACCTAAGGCCAGCAACCCAGCAACGAATCCACGACTGCGATGGCGGCTTGTCAGTCCTTCCGGGAGCCTCTGTTCCCGCCTTGCCATGATGTTCATTCGATCCCCCGTTGGTCAGTCTGATGCTGCTGGTTTCATGCCGGACTGTTTTTAGAGCCGGAGCGTGACGCCCTCGGCCGTGCAGGTGCCGGCGTTGGCGAAGACGGCGTCCCGGATGGCGTCCTTGGATCCCTGCTCGGGTTGGCCTCCATTCTTAGCTGCTGCCGAGTGATCGATGGCCAAGACGCTCAGGGACGCAAAAAGGCCTGTCAGGTCCCCTGAAACCGTGTCTTTTGCGTCCTGCGACCTCAGGTAGATGTCCTCGTAGGCGTTCGGGTCGGTGCCGGGAAGGGCTTTGTCCTCGGCGTAGAGCGCGTTGAGCGTTTCGCAGGCCTCCTTCAGGCTGTCAGTCGTGGTTGTCGGTGATGATTCTGAAGGCGATGCCTGCGGGGTGACGGCTGTCTCCGTAGGTATGGAGCTTGGCCCGATGGGTTCTTTGGGGGTTGAGGCGCATGCCGTCAGGCCGGCGACTGTGGCGATGGCTAGGGCGGCCAGGATTTTCTTCACGTTGGATCTTTCTCTTACGGGTGGCATTTTTGTCTCAGCCCGGGAAAACCCCGATGAACCAGAAAGCGGCTAGGGACAGAAGCGCAAAGGCCGGGATCAGGCAGCCGAGGACCTTATTGGACCGGGCAGTGACCTGGAGGGTCTGGTTCGGATCCTCCGGGTTGTAGGCCACTTCAAGAGGCGACCCAGGGACTGGTTTGCCTCGGTAGGAGACATCGGACTCCCCGACGTAGAGCACGCCGCGGCTGTCATGGAATTGGTAGCGCGGCCAGTAGCGGATGCTCCGAGTTGCGTTGCCCGCGCCGTTACTCCAGCCTTGTCTGCTGCCGGTCACGACGCCCTGGGCTTTGGGCCAGGTGGCAATCAGCTGCTCCTGGCGCTTTGTGGTCCGGACTGCCTTGGTGCAGGAGAACGCGGCTCCCATAACGAACAGCGCCCAGATGACATACAAGGCAATTTTCACGGGGCGTTCTCTACCGGATTGGTGATGACGTTGGCTGCGGACTCATCTTCCTTACGGAGCTTCACGGAATACGGGAAGTAGTCTAGGGTCATCTGGATGCGGGGATCCGGGTGCTTCAGGAACCAGTCGTAGGCGCGGTCATCGTCAGCCTCCCACCAAAGCTTCGGGAGGCCCTTGAGTTTTCGGGCCTTGCGCCCGCGCCATTCTTCCGTGATGTTGAAGTATCCCTGGAGGACAGCGAGGCCGAAGAGAAGCCCGAAGAACACCATGACCAGCCCCATGATCGGCATCTTGAAGATCGCGAGGATCCCGAGGAGCAGACAGAACAGCGAGACCGGCGCCACCAGAACCGTCAAGAAAAGGCTGAAGTAGAAGGAACGGATCAGGTTATGGTCGCCGCCGCCTGAGCTGGCACCGAGCCCCCATTCCTCCTTCGTGTACGCGTAGATGGTTTTGCCGCCCACGGAGTACCCGTAGCGGAACGGGCGGTTGATGACCCGTTGGAAATGCTCTTCGTTCTTCTTATCCCCCATGGCACCAACTTTATCGGGTGTCATGGTGCGGCCAGTTCCTTAGACGGCAGTCCGCCTGGCATAAAAGGGCCCTTGAGCGTTAGGTTCAGACCAGTTGCTAACCCTACACACCTGTGGTCCCCTCTTGGCACACCGGCGGACACCTTGGCAGGTGCAGGGAATTGAGGGCTCCTCACAGCAACGCTGATGCGGACCAAGGATTGTTCAGATCTTTGCGTCACTAATACGGAAATCATTCCGAAAATGATTTATGGGAAGCACCGTCGGGCTGACAGGTCCGGAATCCGGATTTGATCACGGGGATCCGCCCCTGCGTCCTTCACCGGATGCGGCGCTACGCGGATGATCTGCTGACTCTTCCTCACCCGGTCCACGAGGACGAACAATGCGGTCTTTGGTGCTCGTTCTGCCACGTACACGATCTGCTCCAGGCTCACTCCCTGTTCTTGACCATCGCGTGCTGTGCGATTTCGAAGGACTGGTTGTTCGAGTCCAGCAGCCTTTTCAGGGTTTGGGCTTCAGCGGCGGTCAAGAAGGTGATTCCCTCTTGTTTTCGAGTTTGAGGGTTGCGCCAGAGGACCGTGAATGACGTCGATCCGTCTGTCTTTTTTGCGCTCCCAAATTAGGGCGGGTGTGCACAGAAATCGAGTTTTGTGCACACTCCAAGCCTCCAAACCGCTCTGACTTGCCAAAACACTGTGCCCGAGGGGGACTCGAACCAGCCGCTCCCCCTGAAAATCCGCCTCTCTTCCGAAACATCCCCAATCCGGTCCGGTCCGATGCCGGTATAACCGAATCCGAAGCCCAGGGTGTGGACAGTGTCCCCACCCACTTTGATGCAGGGACCAAGGACGTGCCGCGGCTCTTCTCTTCATGAAAGGAAAATCCCTCCGCTGCTCGGCGCACGGCCATCACCGAGCACCGACGTCCGAGACAGGTGGCCGGCTCGAAGTCGACGAGCATGTCCCGTCTCAACATGGTTGCCAGTGTGGTCATTGAATCGGTCAGACCACGGGATTCTTATCAACCATCTAAAACGGGGACACCGCGCCCATAAGGGGTGGCGGGAAACCGCCCGCGGTCGTCCGCTGTTCTTGAGCTACTTCGTGAGAGCCCCCTCCAACCAGGATCTTAGTACCGGGGCGGGAGCTGCGCCGGCCTGCCTCGCGACGATCTTGCCGTCGACGATGACCAGCAACGTTGGCACTGCCTGAATGGCGAATCTGGCGGAGAGCTGCGGCGAGTGGTCCACATCGACCTTCACAAGTTTGATCTGCCCCGCGCGTTCGTGTGCCAACTGGTCCAGCACGGGGCTCACCATCCGGCAGGGTCCGCACCACACCGCCCAAAAGTCCACCAGTACCGGAACGCCGGACCGTTCGGCGATCTCGCCGAAGTCGTCGTCGCCCGCTTCAACCACCCAGGGAAGCTCCCGGTGGCAACTCCCGCAGCGTGGCCGGCCCTCGGCGACAGCCGGAACGCGGTTGGACTTGCCGCAATGGGGACATTTGATGATGGCTTTGTTCATGCGGTTCCGGCCCCTTCCAGCTCTATCGTGCTGTAGTCAACCACGAGTTCCCCTTCGAATGCGGTCACCCTGACCAATCCGCCCTCCGCGACGCTGCCACGCAGCAGGGCCCGGCCCACTTGCGTTTCCACCACATGGGAAATGTAGCGGCGCAGGGGCCGGGCACCGTATACCGGGTCGAAGCCGCGTTCGGCTATCAGGAGGCGCACTTCCTCGGTTAGGTGCAGCTCTATTTGCTGCTCGGCCAGCCGCTGCCGCAGCTGCTGGAACTGCAGATCAACGATGCGTTCGATTTGCGGCAGTCCCAGGGGTGCGAACAGGACCGTATCGTCCACGCGGTTGAGGAACTCGGGGCGGAAATGCGCCCGGAGCTCACCCATGACCATGCCGCGTGCCTCCTCGGTGATCGCCCCGCCTTCGGCCGGACCCTCCAGAAGGTACTGGGAGCCGATATTGGAGGTCATAATGATGACCGTGTTGCGGAAATCGACGGTCCGGCCTTGCGAGTCCGTAATCCGTCCGTCGTCGAGCACTTGCAGCAAAGTGTTGAAAATGTCCGGATGGGCCTTTTCCACCTCATCGAACAGCACCACCGAGTAAGGCTTCCGGCGTACCGCCTCCGTGAGCTGTCCTCCTTCATCGTAACCGATGTAGCCAGGAGGTGCCCCCAGAAGCCGGCTCACGGTGTGGCGCTCCTGGTACTCACTCATGTCCAGCCGGATCATTGCGTTCTCGCTGTCGAAGAGCGCCGCAGCCAGAGCCTTGGCAAGCTCGGTCTTCCCGACGCCGGTCGGGCCGAGGAAGATGAAGGAGTCGATGGGCCGGCGGGGATCCCGGATACCAGAGCGGGCGCGGATGATGGCGTCCGTCACCGCGCTAATCGCTTCTTCCTGCCCCACGACGCGGGCGCGCAGGATTTCATCCAGGTGCAGGACTTTTTCACGTTCGCCTTGCTTCAGCCGTGCGACCGGTATGCCTGTCCAGGCCGCCACGATGTCGGCGATCTCGTCTTCTGTCACCACCTCGCGGAGCAGGCGTTTTTCACCCTGTTTCGCGGTCAGCCGTTCCTCCTCGGCGGCCAGCCTCCGTTCGAGGTCACCAAGTCGGCCGTAGCGTAGCTCCGCCGCCCGGTTGAGGTCGTAGTTCCGCTCGGCTTCCTCAGCCTCCAGCCGCACCCGCTCCAGGTCAGTGCGGATTTCCTGCAGCTTGTGGATCGCCTGGCGCTCGGCTTCCCATTGGGCCCTCTTCGCGTCGGCCTCGGCGCGCAGGTCCGCCAATTCACGCCTCAGCTCCTCGAGCCGGGTCTTGCTGGCCGGATCGGTCTCCTTGGAGAGTGCAGCCTCTTCGATTTCGAGCCGCGTGACCTTTCGGGTGAGCTCATCCAGTTCCGCTGGCATTGAATCAATTTCGGTGCGCAGCCGGGCGCACGCTTCATCCACGAGGTCGATGGCCTTGTCCGGGAGGAAGCGGTCGGTGATGTACCGGTGGGATAGGGTGGCCGCAGCCACCAGAGCACTATCCTGGATCCGTACGCCGTGGAAGACTTCAAGTCGCTCCCGCAAGCCGCGAAGGATGGAAATGGCGTCCTCGACGTCGGGTTCCTCAACCAGGACCGGCTGGAAGCGGCGTTCCAAAGCCGCATCCGACTCAATGTGTTTCCGGTATTCGTCGAGGGTGGTGGCGCCGATCATGTGCAGCTCCCCGCGGGCCAGCATTGGCTTCAGCATGTTACCGGCGTCCATCGACCCCTCGGACGCGCCCGCCCCGACGACGGTGTGCAGCTCGTCTACGAAGAGCAGGATCCCGCCTTCTGCCGCCAGCACCTCGGCCAGCACCGCCTTCAGCCGCTCCTCGAATTCGCCACGGTACTTGGCACCGGCCACGAGGGCGCTCAGGTCGAGCGAGAAAATGGTTCTGTTCTTCAGGCCTTCCGGCACATCCTGCCGGACGATCCGCTGGGCCAGTCCCTCCACAATGGCGGTTTTGCCGACTCCAGGCTCGCCGATAAGCACCGGATTGTTTTTGGTCTTGCGGGAAAGTATCTGGACGACCCGCCGGATTTCCGCGTCGCGGCCGATGACCGGATCCAGCTTTCCGGTGCGGGCGTCCGCCACAAGATCGCGGCCGTACTTCTCCAGCGCCTCGTAGGTCTGCTCCGGCGTTGCCGAGGTGACGCGCTGGTTTCCCCTGACCTGGGTCAGGACCGAGAGGAACGCCTCGCGAGTGATGCCGTGCTCGGCCAGCACCTTGCCGGCCGCCGTGGACCGGCCTTCCTCCGCCAGCGCGACCAGCAGGTGTTCCACGGAGACGTACTCGTCTTTGAGCCGTTTGGCTTCACGTTCAGCGGCATCGAGGAGTGTGCCGAGCCTGCGGCTCACGTACACCTGCCCTGGCGCTGCCCCCGGCCCGGTGACCTTCGGCTTCCGCCGCAGCTCGGACTCGACCGCCCTGTTCAGCTCGTCCACGTCAACCTGCATGCCCACGAGCAGCCGCGGAACGAGGCCACCCTCCTGCTCCAGCAGGGCCGCCAGCAGATGCTCGCCGTCGGTCTCGGTATGGCCGTGTTGCTGGGCGATCCGCTGGGCCCCTGCCAAGGCCTCCTGCGACTTCAGGGTCAAACTCTCCATATTCATCGCGAAGTAGTCCTTTCCACTTGCGTGATTTCAACCAAACGCCGTTCCAGCGTGTCCACCCGCGCCAGCAAGTCCAGTACCAGCGGGATTGCCGCATAGTTCAGCGCCAGCTCCGAATGCAGCCGCAGGACGCGCGCGATCAGTCTCGTCCGTTTCCGACACACTGACCACCTCGTGGGTCCGTGGATCGAAGGGGACGTTCTCGGAGTCGATCCGCGGATAGCCCAGGCGGGCCAGGGTATCGATGGCCTGGGATCGAATTGCGGCTATGCCATCGACGAGCGGGTCCCCGGCAGACGGGGCATGAGCCAAGGCCAGTTCCAGGTTGTCCAGGACGGGCAGCCACGCCAAAGAGACCGCTGCGCGCTCCTGTGCCCTCAGCTATGCGCCGTCCCGGGCGGCGCGCTTTCGCACATTATCTGCGTCAGCCAGCGCACGGCGCCACACCGGATCCACGGTATCGACGAAGCATCCATCGTCAACGCGGCGCTGAACCTCGTTCGCTAGCATCGGCCGTCTGACGGTAAGGGGGCGGGAGACATTCGTCTGTGGGGTCAAGACGAGGGGCTATGTGGACTACGAACTGGAACTGGCGATTGTCAAGGACTTGATGCTCGCCGGCTACGACTCCCCGCCCGCTGCATAGCCTGTATCTGATTCGGCCGCTCAAGGGGGCGCTACTGATGCAGACGCTGGCCCGTCTTAACCGCACGTTCCGCGCAAGGGAGGACGGGCTGCTGGCGAATCGCCTCGTTAGGGCCGGAGTCAACCCGGGGACATTGAGCCTGTCAAGAGGCCGCGGCAGCTTGAACCGGCTCCATGACGCCGCCGGACGGTGCACCGTTCCACCTCTCTGCCGAGTTCCCCCTTGACTTCTCTGCTGACCGTCGTCAGTCTTTCGACAACAGGAGGGGGCATCCGTCCGCTCCTAGCCCAGTGGAGGATACTGATGTTCCGTGCCAGGCCGCTGACGCGTTCCGCAACCTCCGGAGACCGGGTTACACGCCTTGAGCTATTCTTCGATCTGGTCTTTGTCTTCGCGCTATCGCAGCTGTCCCATCATCTGCTGGAGCATCCCTCCTGGGTGGGGGCCGGTGAGACGTTTGTGCTACTTCTTGCGGTCTACAAAGTGTGGGTGTACACGACCTGGTCGGCTACATTGCTGGACACTTCCCGGCTTGAAGTCCAGTGGATGCTGCTGATCATCATGCTTGTCACACTGTTCATGAACGCCTCCATCGGCTCAGCGTTTGACGCCTTCGGCTGGCTCTTTGCTGCGAGCTATCTCCTTGTCCAGCTGGGCCGGGGCGCGTGGATACTCACTGTCGGACTTGACCCGACCACCCACAACCATTTCGTGCGCACTCTGATCTGGGGGTGTATGAGCGCGCCGTTTTGGATTGCCGGCGTCTTCTTCGATCCAGGGCCCCGTTTGATGTTCTGGGGTGTCGCTGCCGCGATCGATCTGGGCGGCCATATGCTGGCGCACCGGTTGCCGGGCCGGAAAACCGAAGGAAGCCGGGTCCCGCTCCCGGGAGAGAGGATCTTTGAGAGGTTCGGATTGTTCTACCTGATCGCGCTCGGCGAGACGATCCTCTCAACCGGCCTGGCGATTGCAGGCAACCTGGAGGACCCCTTGATATTTCTGACCGGGACCATAAGTTTGGCCGGAAGCGTCGCGATCTGGTGGTGCTACTTCCACGGCCTCGAACAGGACATTCTGAAAAAGCTTGCTTCGGTCGATGATCAGTTCCGGCCCGGCATTTTGGCTGGCAACACCTTGGTCGTGTTACTCGCAGGCCTGATCCTGGTGGCAGTTGGTGATCAGCTCGTGATCAGCGATCCGGCCGCCCGCCCCGACCTGTCCACCGTTCTACTTCTATTTAGTGGGCCGGCACTCTTCCTTGCCAGCCGGGGTTTTTTTATTCGACAGGTACTGGGCCTGCGCCCCCCATCTGATCTCGTCGGCATTGGAGCTTTAGTGGTGCTGGCAAATTTGAGCCTTCTCCTCCCCGCGTTTGTTGCCGCCATGGGGGCCGTTCTTCCCCTCATCGGCGTAGCAGTTTCCGACACCGTGAACCGCCGCCGCCGAACGCAACAGGGAGCCCGCTGACGGCCAGCCAACACAGCTCGGTGGACTCCGAACATAGGAGCGACTATGGCGGTGATTTCTGGATCACCAAGACATTGACGTGCTCATCGGGTGTGGCGTCCGGAAGTCAGGCCACCATGCGGTGGCCCTGGACAGGGCCAGCAAAACGCTCTTCGACGGGCTCTGCCAAACGACGAGAACCGGCTCCGGGAAATTCTTGGCTCCCTCTTCGCGCATGGGAAGATCCTCCTTGTGGTGGACCAGCGTGCCCCTGTTGGAGCGCTGCAGGTCGCGGTGGCCCAAGCGGCCGGTGCAGCCGTTGGCTACCCGCAGGGCTTAGCGATGCGAAGAATCGCGGGCCTTCACCCGGATCAGGCCAAAGCCGACGCGAGGGAAGCGGCGATCATCGCCAACGCTGCCCGGTCCATGCCGCATACGCTGTGCACCACCGCTCTGGGTGATGAAACTCTGGCCGAACTCAGAGCGCTGGGCGGCTTCGATGACGACCTCGCCGCCCAGAACACCGCAAAGTAAAACCGGATCCCTAGGCCGCTCACCGGGTACGAGTCCTCAGAATCCGCCACTCCCCGCAATCGCTAATCCGGCCCAGTTCGGCCGTCATAAGACCCGATCTGAAACCGAGGGTGTGCACATTGCCTCTTTTCAGCTTGGCTCTGGCGGCCGGGACGACGCCTTGGCCACACCTGGTCGGATCTGTCCCTCTAGACGCCGTTTAAGCGGCCCCATGATGTCGGCACGATCCACGCCCTCAAGCTGAGCGGACCGACTTCCGCAGCGAAGGGCCAGCCCGTCCTCTCTAGCTTCAGCCCGCGGCTGGTACAGGTGCCAAACCGACCCGGGGACCGAACGCCATGACACCGGCTGCTGGTTCACCGCCTCTCCCCGATCTGACACCGCGCCGGCTGACCGACAGCTGTCCATGGAGGCATGGCCCTACCGGACATGAACCGGCCGTCTCACTCAACAGTGATGTCACAGTCATCGTTGGAGCTCCCTGACGTTTGGGGTCCCATGAATTTTTGGCAAGAATTACCATAATGTCCAGCGCGTCACGGTGGGACTGTGAGAGATGAGCGAAGCCGCAAAGCACCGTTAGCGCTTCTCTCGCGGCGATGAATAAGAACCGGCGCCGGCCCCGGCTGGAGACTATCCCCGCAGGCGGTTCCTGCAGCAGATACGCACAATGGGCCAGCGCCGACGGGATTCAAAGGAAAGGCTCGGACACAGACAACGCTAGGCCAGGGTCAGGTCGGTTGGCTGAGCTGGCGTTCGCCATCGTCTGTGCTCGCGGTATCGGAAAGGACACCCGATACGGGAGGGATCAATGGACGTCAACGTTCTGCCCCAAGCGGCCAGGACCGGCCTGGACGGCGAACACTTCACCCTGCTCGTTCTCTCGCTCGCCTTCTGGGCCAACGGAGGTCTCGCCGAGGCGTGGGACCTGGGCGCCTTTACTTACGGGCTAATGACTCTGTCAGGTTCGGACATACTCGTTCTGGCCTGAACACTGAACGATCTCCAACGCCCGAAAAGCCCGCTGCACCACCAGAGCCTTGGAGCCGCTCGTTCGATTGGACAGTTTCGTTCCGTATGGCCGGAGAGCGAGAGCATGGCCACCGCATGAGCGACATGGGATCCTCCTGATTGGCAGGGTTCTGCACCCCACGCCGCGCAGAACCCGTCAACAAGACGCACAGGTCATGCACCTTCTCGGAACGTCGGCATGAACAGTCGGGACATCAAAGAATGCAAACCAAGCCACGGCGGCACCGCTCCCCCAACCCCCGTCAGGTCATGCAGTTAGCCGCCCTCACCGTCATGAACGGTTAACGAGCGACACCGCTACCAAACAAGAGAGAAGGCAACGGCCACCAACAAAAAAAAGGCCCCTGAAGGGGCCCACCAGTGAACAAAATGTGCACACTCAGAGACTAAAAAGCCCCTGACTGGAAACACTGTGCCCGAGGTGGGACTCGAACCGGGCGCCAACCCTTGAGAATCCGCCACTCCCCCGAAAACATCCCGAATCCGGCCCTGTCCGCTGCCGGTACAGCCGAATCTGAAGCCCCGGGTGTGCACATTGTGCACACCCGCTTTTTCCCCACTGGATGCAACACCGACCGGCCTCATGCAATCCTTCGAGCGTGGAGCATGCCTCTCCACCGCACGCCATCCTTCCGCCTCGTGCCACCACTTTTCCGCGGCCCCGCGGAGTCCGACCCGCGACCCTGACCGTGCATTGATCTGCGGAGCAAGCCGAGGACTGGGATTCAATGAACGTCATAGCGTTGCGACCTCCTTAGAACAACTCATGGGCGGAAAGACCGAGAAGGCCATGACCAGAACGTCGCCCTATCGAGCATCGAACAGCCACCATGCCCAGCGCGTTCCAGAATGATGAAACGCTCACTATCGGCGTTACGAAATAGGCGGGGGACTGCCTGCAAAAGGGCTCTTGTTGCCACCGTTCGTGGCGTTGTTCTCTCCAGACTCCGTAATTCAGAACTGCTCAGCCAGTGCTCCCCTACTCGCAGCGATCAGGCTTCCCTTTTGACAAATATCTGAGCTTAGTCATAATTGATTATGATCATTTTTTCGACCGATCTAACCAACACCCCTGAAGGAGCATCACGGCATGCGAGCATTCGTAGTCACCAAGTACCGGGAGCCGCTGCGCGAGGCGGACGTCCCCGAGCCAATCGTCGGGGACTGCGATGTCCTCGTGCAGGTGCAGGCAGCGGGCCTGAACCAGTTGGACGAGAAGATCCGGCTGGGCGAGTTCAAGCAGATCCTGCCCTACAAACTTCAGCTGATCCTCGGCAACGACGTCGCTGGCACCGTCCTCCAAGTCGGGGCAAAGGTGCGCGGGTTCAAGCCCGGCGATGAGGTGTACGGCCGCCCCGACCAGGACCGCATCGGCACCTTCGCCGAGCGCATCGCCGTCGCCGAGGAAGACCTTGCGCTGAAGCCTGCATCGGCCAGCATGGAGGAGGCGGGCTCGCTGCCGCTGGTGGCGCTGACGGCATGGCAGGCCCTCGTCGAGCAGGGCAACGTGCGACCAGGACACAAGGTTCTCATTCACGCCGGCGCCGGCGGGGTCGGCTCGATCGCCATCCAGCTCGCCAAGCACCTCGGCGCGACAGTTGCGACCACCGCGAGCAGCTCCAACGCCGGCTTCGTGCGCGACCTCGGAGCCGACATCGTGATCGACTATCGCACCCAGGACTTTGAGCAGCTCCTCAACGGGTACGACCTGGTGCTGGATAGCCTCGGCGGGGAAAACCTCGAGAAGTCACTGCGCGTCCTCAAGCCCGGTGGCAAGGCGATCGGGATCTCTGGCCCGCCGGATCCGGCATTCGCGCGCAAAGCCGGCCTGAGTCCCATGCTGCGCCTGGCGACCACCGTGCTCAGCAGCAAGATCCGCAGGCAGGCTAGGAAACTCGGCGTCAGCTATGAGTTCCTCTTCATGCGCGCCAGCGGCGACCAACTGCGCCAGATCAGCGCCCTGGTCGACGACGGCGTGCTACGCCCCACCGTAGGAAGAGTCTTCAGCTTCGACCAGACCCCAGAGGCGCTGCAGTCCCTGGCCGCGGGCGGCATCCGCGGCAAAGCAGTGCTCAGTCTCACCGCCTGAACCCGCCCCAGCCTTTCCACCTCGCAGACCACCCAGGAGAACTAACCGTCATGGACAACACCGGCACCCCGCACGAATCCGTCGTCACTTCTTACACGAAAGCACCTACCAAAGCCATCACCGCCGGTGGTACCACCTACGCTTACCGCGAGCTGGGGCCCAGAGGCGGCATCCCCGTCGTGTTCTTCGTGCACCTCGCCGCCACATTGGATAACTGGGATCCCCGCATCATCGACCCCATCGCAAAGAACCGCCACGTCATCACCTTCGACCAGCCCGGCGTCGGCGCTTCCACCGGGCAGGTTCCCGACAGTATCGAGGCAATGGCCGACGACGCCTACACCTTCATCAAGGCCCTCGGGTTCGACACGATCGATGTCTTCTCCTTCTCCCTGGGCGGCATGATCGCCCAAGACCTCGCCCTCAGGCATCCCGACCTGGTCCGCAAGCTCGTACTCACCGGGACCGGCCCGAGAGGAGGAAAAGATATGGATAAAGTGGTCGGCACCACCTACCGGGACATCCTGCGCGCAACACTGACACGGTCCGATCCCAAGGAATTCCTGTTCTTCAACCGCAACACCACCGGCAAGCCGGCCGCGAAAGCGTTCATCAAACGCCTTCAGGAACGCGCCGCCAACCGTGACAAGCCGATCAGTACCCGTGCATTCCAAACGCAGCTTAAGGCCATCCAGTCGTTCAGCCGCTCCACCCCGTCAGACCTGTCCACGCTCACGCACCCCACCCTCATCGCCAACGGCGACAACGACCGCATGGTGCCATCCGTCCTCTCCGAAGACCTGCACCGGCGTATCAAGGGATCCGAACTGATCATCTACCCCGACTCCGGCCACGGCGCCATCTTCCAGTACCACGCCAAATTCGCCCCCGCCGCCGTCGAATTCCTCGCCAACTGACCATCACCGCTCGAGACCAGGAGGCACAATGGGCGCCCCACGTCACCGCCGCAACCGGAACGATATGAACTACTAAAAGGCCCGCACTCATTTCCGCAGGTTCGTCACAAAGCAACTCGTCGCCGGCAACTCACGCTTACAACACAGACGCCGCGCTTACCTGCGTGAAGCACGGTCAAGCCCTCCCACTGCGAGAAGTAGACATACCGGGGATGCCCTCGGCTCTCCGTGGTCGTTACACTCATAACTGAGTCCAGTCAGTTACGCCCAGAGGAACCTTCATGCCCGTCGCATCCCAGCCGCTCGGACGACGCGAGCGGAACAAGCAGCAGAAGCTTGACCGCATCACTGCCGCGGCCAGTGAACTGTTCGCGGAACACGGGATCGAGGAGGTCACAACCCAGCAAATCGCCGATAAGGCCGACATCGGCACCGGAACCCTATTCCTCTACGCAAAGACCAAGGGAGAACTCCTTCTACTCGTGCAGAACGCGCACTACGCCGAAGCGCTCGAGCGGGGCCGGGCCAATGCTGAAACCATCCCGGATGCACTGGATGCGCTGATGGCCATCGTGGGGCCGATCGTGGAGTGCAACCGCGTTCAGGTCGAGAATGGGCGCACCTACCTGCGGGAGATGGTCTTCGGGGACCCAACGGAGCCACACCACAGTGAAGCCCTTTCCATCGTCGCGCAGACCGAGAAGGCCATCGCTGCCATCCTGGGCCGCGATGAAATTTTCAGTGCCGATGATGCCGCAACAACCGCACGCATCGTCTCGGCCGTCATGTTCCTCAGCATGGCAATGAGTGCGAATCCCGCTCTTCGCATCGAGGACATTGTGCAGGACATCAGGACCCAGATCCGCCTGCTCCTGCCCCGCTGACGCAAGAACTTTCACCTATCGCCGCGCCAGACCTACCGCATGTCAGCTGGAACTTCACCCCAATCTGACGTCATTTCCACCTCAACCGAGTGCCAGACGGCAAAAGGATCATGCACAGGAAGTTGGTCGTCGTCCTTCGATAGGTTGGTTTGGTAAGGCCGGCCCCGGGTACCCCGACTCATTGGAGAAGACGTGAAAGCGATTGTGTACGAAGAGACAGGTTCGTCCTCGGTGCTGAAGCTTCAGGACAAGCCGCTGGCTGATCCCGGCCAGGGTGAGGTCCGGGTCCGCATGGTCGTCTCCGGGGTGAACCCCACCGACTGGAAGTCCCGGGCAGGCGGAGGAGCAAGCACCACGCTGGAGGCACCGAAGGTTCCCAACCAGGACGGCGCCGGCGTGATCGACGAAGTCGGCTCCGGAGTGACAGGACTCAGCACCGGAGACCGCGTCTGGCTCTGGGACGTCGCCTGGGGCAGCAATGAGGGCACGGCACAGGAGTACGCGGTCGTACCGGCGGCCAAAGCAGTCACGCTTCCGGACGCTGAATCCTTCGACACCGGCGCGTCCATCGGCATCCCCGCCCTGACAGCGCACCGGGCGCTGACCTCAAACGAGGACGGCCCTGCCAGGCTCTCCCCCGGAGCCCTGGCCGGACGAACGGTGCTGGTCACCGGCGGCGCAGGCGCAGTGGGACACGCTGCCATTCAGCTCGCAAATTGGGCCGGAGCAACCGTCATCACCACCGTCAGCGGAGACCGGAAAGCTGAACTCGCACACAGCGCCGGCGCCCATACCGTCGTCAACTACCGCACCGACGACGTCGTGACTGCCGTCCGGCGCTCCGCCCCCGGCGGAGTCGACACCATCGTCGACGTAAACGCCCCAGCCAACATCGACTCCGACGTGCAGGTGCTCAAGCCAAGCGGAACCATAGCCATCTACGCGGCGAATCCCGGGGAATCAGTGACGGTTCCCATCCGTGAAAGCATGACGAAGAACGTCCGATACCAGTTCATCCTCACCTACACCGTGACGGACGAGCAGAAACAACACGCCGTGGCCGCCGTCTCCCAGGCGCTGAAGGCCGGTGCATTGCGCGTCGGCGAAGAACACGGCCTGCCGCTGACCCGCTTCCCGCTCGAAGCGACCGCAGCGGCACATGACGCCGTGGAGCAGGGCACCATCGGGAAGGTACTCATCGACGTCACACCATCATCCTGACCCATGCCCTCCCGCCCCACCGGACCGGGACCGCATTCAGGTTCTGCCCTCGGCGGAGGGGCCGGGCTCTTGTTGGGCGATGGGTGATGACTTTTCCCAAAGGCGCCCTCAGCCAGCTTCTCGTAGGCTCTTTGGGCGTCCTCGACGGCAAAAGTGCTGTCCACGACCGGTTGGATGGCGCGTACGTCAAGGAAGCAGACCAGGTCCTGGAATGAGCGCAGGTGGCCTACGGCGATCCCGAGCTTTCCACCGAACCCGAAGTTCAGGGAAAGCCGTGCAATGAATCGGCTCCGTCGAAGCCGACGAGGCGACGTCATCGGCGAACGCAGCATCCTCGGATCTGGAGTTCATGAAGAGCGCTCACGCCGTGCGCGCTGCCTGAAGAGAGCTTTCTATGAGCCAGCAGGTGTTCTACGGTTGCGACTATGAGGCTGCACGTGACCTACCAAGGTGGAGACAAGGACCGTAAGTCTGAGCTTCGAGAATTATCGGAGTTCCCGATAGAAAGTCCTGAAGGCAGGTACGAGTTGACCTTCCGACACGCGAGCCAAGAACCCGACCCAACGGAGGCCACAGCCAAATGGGTGTCGCAAGAGCGGCCGCAGAGCAGTGACTAGCCGGCTGCTAACCCTTCGATCGGTGGCGTTCCAAATGCCCTCCCACGGTCGGCCCAAGTTTATGGATCTCCACTATCGGCGTTCCAAAGCTCGCCTAGATAGGCGCAGGGTTCTCCGCGGATTGGCATCCTCAGCCTCGACCCCGGCCGACGCTCCAGAGGTCCGGGTGAACCCCCCAGCTAGTTGTTCTCCTTGATGTCTCTCCACGGGGTTCGCAGGATAGGACCAATGTTCCGAAGCACGAGACAGACCGGTCTGTCTGTCTTGGTCCCGTGGGATTGTGTATTATCCGTGTGTGGAAACTCCAGAAAGCGGCGCTGAACAGTCAGGGCGCTCCGCAACAGGCGGTCCTCGGGAGAAGATCGTTGCCGCGGCCTACCAGCTGTTCGCGCGCCGCGGGATTCGCGACGTCGGAGTCGACGAACTGATCCGCGCATCAGGCGTGGCCAAGGCAACCTTCTACAGGCACTTCCGCTCCAAGGACGATGTCGTGCTGGCCTTCCTCGAGCAGTGGTATCTGGAACGCACGGTCGCGATCGAGGACGCAATCGCCCGCCGCGGAACCAGTGACGAGGCAGCCATGCTGACCATCTTTGACGTCTTCGACGACTGGTTCCGCGAGGGCGCGGCCCAGGTCAGCTCCTTCCTGCACGTGTTGATGGAAATGGGTTCCGACCACCCCCTCGGGAAAGCGAGCATCCAGTACCTGGACAGGACGCGGCAACAGATCGCGGAACTCGCAGAATCGGCCGGGCTCAACGACCCGCACGATTTCGCCTGGTCTATTCACATCTTGATCAAGGGAGCTATCGTCGCCGCGGCGGAGGGCGACGCCCGCGCTGCCGGCCGCGCCAGGACCATGGCCAAGCTGCTCATGGACCACCACCGGTCGTAGAAGGAGCTGTGGGAACTCCCGCACCTCGGAGAAACCAGATTTGCCCCCTGCTAGCGGGCCCTCCCCCAATCCCCTGACGGCCATACTCGACGAAAGGCCGGATATCGGCTCTCCGACATGGGATTTGGCCGAAGAGCCCTTACCTCTGGAGTTGATGATGCTTCTGCGTCCGCAGGAAACCAGGCGAGTCTTCCATGGACACTATCCACCGCTGACGCCGGCATCAGCGCCAGCAGCAATGGCCAGCCAACGTGCACTTCGGCCAACCCATGCAGCGAGTCCGACGGATCAAACCCGCAAAAAAGAAGCCAAGGAAGCTCAGTTGTGATGCTGCAAGCCGCGAACAAGCCCATGATCAGTCATGATCACCACAAGACAACAAGTCGGCGCAATCCCACTCCCCCAGCTCCAATACAGTCATGTCGCTCGGCCCAGACCGCGCAATGAAGGAGTAAGAAGCACACCCTCGCTGAATCCAGAAGGAAGGATCCGACCACAGAAACGGCCAACAATAATTACACAGCTTGAGGACGCCATCCGAGCCACCGCCGACAGGATGTTGACACTGTCAGCCGGGCTAGAGGCCGTAGGGGCCCCAGCCTGGCGGAAAATGTGTGCCCAAGGTGGGACTCGAACTGCATTCCGGCCCTTGAAAACACTGGGAAGTCCCGAAAACATAGGCAATCCGAGCCAGTCCCACACCATTACGACACAGACCAACCCAACCCTCTTCTGAACCATGAAACCCAACGCCGAGAATGGATCCTTTATCCGCTGTGGTGGCGGATGCCTGACGCGTCGGTGGGCGGGGGATTCCGTTACGGAAGTCTCCTGGCGCAGAATACAAGAGCTCCTGCGCTCCCGGCGTCGGGCCCCACTTTTGAGATCGTCTGAGCTGGTGAAAATGGGTGTGGACATTGTCCACGCTTTGAGCTTGGGACGGCGTACTGACGCTCCGCGTTCCACCTAAGACGATGCTCCTATAGGTTTCAAATCATGACGAAGGGAATTTTGAACAGTGGCGCCACCGCTTGTTTGGCATGCGATCAATTCATAATGAATGAATGAGGATCGTGACGGTTGAGGGAACGCGCTCACTACTCTCGTCGACGAACCTGATGGGGTTTCGGCGTGGCCTCCTTGCTGTGGGGCGCTCCAGCCGCCTTGAGACGACGCTCATGCCTTGAGGCAAACCAGACGGCGGCGAACATGAGCCCCAGCACGTCCACAAAACCCAAGATGGCTTCCCACGGCATCGGGATCCCGCCGCCGCGCAGGTTGTTGTAGAACGATCCGAGGGGCACCAGCAGAGGCCAGAGGACGATGACGTTGCGGACAAGGGTGAAGGCGATCGCGTAGACCGTGCCGAGCCCGAAAAGGAAGAGCATCTCGGACCCTCCCATGCCATATCCGACATGGTACGCCGCGTACAGGGCGGCGGCTCCGGCGACACCTGCGACCGGACCGAAGCTGGCCTCGAGGCGGGTCTGAATGAATCCTCTGAAGAAGACCGTTTCGAAGAATCCCACGGTGACTGCCAAAGCCAGCAGCGGTACCCAGTCGACGGGACGCGGGAGCGGATATCCCCACAACGTGATGATGAACTGGATCGCCGCGAGGACAAGCCCTAGGACGAAGGCCTGGCCCACATTCCTGCGAGTGATGCCCAAACCACTCAGGGCTCTACGCCGGATCCACGTGTTGTATCCAACTGGACCTAGGACGCCGAGGAGCATCCCCGCAGCGAACGAGAGGAACAGCCCGAGAGTGTTTGCCTGGGTAAACACCCTAAAAGCCAGCCAGAAGAGGGCCACGACACCTACGTAGAGTCCGAAGACTGCGGCCATATCGAGCCAGTCAACACGAACAGCCCATCTGGGTCGCGAAGCGGGCAGGATAAGTACGAGGACCAGGGCGGCGAGCGGAACTCCGACGCCATAGAGCGTGGCGTCGCCGAGGTTAAGTAGCAGTATCGCCCCGACGAGGAACGTCGACCAGGTGATCCCCGGAAGAAGTCTGGCCTTCCCGCTCAAGTTCGTTCTTGACATGATTCCTCACTCAACGTGCTGAGGTTTCGCATGCAACTAGTCTTCCCTGAGGCAATCCTCCGCCGTAGGGGCCAAGGACCCGTCTTTTACGGGCTATCTCTCTGCCCTGTTTGGTCGGTCAACCATTGGCGGGTGTTCGCCGCCAGGGTGTCGTTGCGGAGGATGCCGCGTTCCAGGGGGGAATTTTGGAGGGCCGGTGGGCAAGTTCGCGTGCTGCGGTTGTGATGGTGCAGCCGAGTTCTGTGCGCTTCTGGCGCAGGTCGGTGTTGTTGGGGGCTGCCTGGGGGTTGGTAATCTGGTGGTAGATTTCCCGGGCGGCGTAGCGTTTGAGGCAGCGCATGATTTCGCGTTTTCCTTTTGCCCTCCACGGTGCGTTTGGCCACGTAGTCCTTGGTTCGTTGGCAGGAAGCCACGCGGACCAGGACCACCTGGTACAGGGCATGTTGGCGTTGCGGTCGCCGCCTCTGAGGAGACGGTGACGGGTGGTCTTGCCTGAGGATCCGGGTATAGGAGCTTCCGACCAGGGCAGCGCACTGGGCCACTTCTGCAACACCATGCCGTGGAACCACGCCAGCCTCGCGTCACGGACAACCGCAACTGCCAGACCTGCTTAGGGCCAGCTGCTCAACACTCCGGCAACTTTCGCACCCCGGGGTAACCTCATCAATCCGATCGGTTCCCCGGTGGGAGGTGGAACTTGAGCTGTGGGCATCACTGACCGGCACCGCACGGTCGGCGGACAGGGCCGCTCCTAGGTGCATGCGCTGACAGCCCTCACGCGGGTACCTCGGGACGGGAACCGTCGCCCTCGCCACCCACTCGTGGGGAGTCGAGTTCATGGTGAGTCACCATCACGGCGAGCACGATGAGCCATGCGAAGTAGGCATAAGCGTTGATCCGCTCAAACCCGCCTGCCCACGCAGTCTCGTTCTGCTCGATCCCCCGGATCGCGACGCCAGCAGCTGCCCCGAACGCGACCACAACGGCCAGGGTAGCCACCGCGTAAAGGCGGAACCAGCCGCGGTACGCGACTGCAGAAAGAATCATCGTGGCAACCACGATCACCGTGAACACGATCGACAACGCGATGTGCATCGTGTCGTTGAACCCCGTCACCGTCCCCCGGGAACTCATCGCCCAGAACGTGTGATTCGGGATGCCTACGACTAAGAAACCCGCGACCCCGATGGTGCCAATCCACCACAAGGCGCTTCCTCGCTGCGCCACCCGGAGAAGGCCTATTGCGAATGCCAGCAGGAGCACAGCGTGGGTGAGGATGGCGGTCACCATGAGCGGTCGGACAGGTGATCCGAAGGCACTCAGTTCACTAATCGCTTGGTCCAGGAACCTGTAGCCGCCGTATAGCAGGGCCGAGAGGACATCCGTGATGACGTACACCACGACAGCTGGGATCGCCGCCAAGATCAGGCCTCTCTTGACAGCCCGACTACGCCACCAACGCGAGATCACGTCGCCACCTGAATCAACATTTCGAAGGGTATTCATTGCTGTTGCCTCCTCGGTTCCATGATCTGTCCGGAAGCGGACACCCATCAGTGCCGAACGACCTGACGTCGGGAGATGTCCCCATACTCCTGTCACCCTCGAATGCGACAGCCACCCATCCACGAACGTGCTTTCAGAGTGTGGGCATGGGCAAGAAGGACTGAGACGCAGTGGGCCCGGCCAACGAAAGGTGCCGGCGCCGGTCGCGTTATGCGGGACCTTGGCCTCTGGGAGTACCCTTCGTCCGCGAACACCATGAAGGTCATGACAACCTTGACCACCCGCATACTCATCGCCGCGACGGCCACCACCGTAGCGGGGCTCGCCACAGGCGTCATCCGGGCATACCGGCGGGACTTCATGGTCGCTCGGAACCGGTTGTCAGCCGTTCAGCGCCACTACATCAGCACCGCCTTCGGTACGGTGGAGTACGCCGAGTCCGGTGCCGGCGACCCGGTTCTCGTTAGTCACGGCATCTTCCACGGCTGCGACGGGGCCCTGCTCTCCGTCCGCTCGATCCTGCGCGGATACAGGATCATCGCCCCATCACGCTTTGGCTATCTAGGTTCCGGGCTTGCTGCCAGTGCGAGTCCGCGGGACCAGGCCGATGCCTTCGCCGCACTGCTCGACCATCTCGATGTCCTCCAGGTGGACATGGTGGGTATCTCCGCCGGTACCACCGCCGCGTTCGAGTTCGCCTTGCGCCATCCGGATCGGACGAAACACCTCGTCGTCCTGTCAGGCAGCTTCCCGGGCGGCCCGATGGCGGTTGCCCCACCGGTGTGGGCGAAGTTGCTCTACGCCGACCTCCCGCTGTGGGTGATGAAGAAGGCCGCACGAGCACAATTCGCCCGCCTGTTGGGGGTTCCTGCGGGATTTCCGAAGACGCCGGAGCAGGCGCAAGAGATGGACGAGATGGTGGAGAGCATCTTCCCGATTGGCCCGCGAGCAGCGGGTGCCGTGTTCGACGCCTACGTCTCGAACCCCGCCGTCAATGACCTTCCCATCGAAAAGATCGCCGTCCCGACGATCATCGTTCAAGCCAAGGACGACCCGTTGTGCGCGTTCGCCCCTGCCGAGCAGGCGGCTCATCGCATCCCCGGATGCGTCCTGATCCCACAGGAGTCCGGCGGCCACCTGGGCCTCGGGCAGAGTGCATTTACGCGTGCGGCACTCGATGACTTCCTCAAAGTGCCCCTAACGGCCTGAGCGGACCCGTCGGCCCAAGCCTGCCCGTCGTCCCAGCGGCAAGCAAGGCTAATGGAGGAAGCGAGCGAGGGTGTTGCCAAAGATCACCCGCGTGGCCTCTGTCGAAGCGGTCGGTGGCGCGCTGCTGGAGTCGTTCATGCCTGTGAGCAGGGAGGGCCGCTGTCCATGACCGATCCCGATGCTCAGTGAGTTCAGCATTCGAGAAGAGCAGCAGAGCCTGGCGATCGTCTACGTAGCCCGGGCGCGCAAGCTAACGGAGGAGTGCGGAGCTGCTTGGCCGTTGGAGCTCGAACAGGCCACCAAAAACCTTTGTCGATGTGAATTGCAGATGATCTGGTGACCCTAATCCTCTCAAATCCTGATTTTGGTTGTTTATTCGGTCAGCCATTGGCGGTAGTCCACGGCGAGGGCGTCGTTGCGGACGAGGCCCGTTCCAGAAGGGAAATTTTGGATGGCCAGTGGCCAAGTTCGCGTGCTGCGGTGGTGATCGTCAATCCGAGTTTGGTGCGCATGTGGCGCAGGTCGGTGTTGTTGGGGGCTGCTTGAGGGTTGGTGATTTGGCGGTAGATTTCCCGGGCTGCGTACCGTTTGAGGCAGCGCATGATTTCCCGTTTGCTCTTGCCTTCGGCGGTGCGTTTAGTCACGTATTTCTTGGTTCGTTGGCACGAAGCCATTCGGACAAGGGCTACCGAATGCAAGGCGTGGTTGGCATTGCGGTCGCCGCCTCTGCTGAGCCGGTGGCGGGTGGTTTTGCCCGAGGATGCGGCTATGGGTGCGACCCCGACGCCCGACGGTGCCGAGCAGTTGACTGGCCACTTCCGTGCCGACGCCGGGTAGGTCGCAGAGCATCGGGGCATAGGTGTCGAGGATTTCCTGGAGTGCGGCGTCCGTGGCGGTGATTTCTGCTGACAGGGACTGGCAACGCGTGGCCAGGGCCTTCAGTGTCAGGAGGCAAACAAAGGTTGGGTCGCCCATACGTCCCGAAGGCCTGGTGCCGCTGCAGGGCGGTGATTAGAGCTCTGGCCCCGAGTGTCCGGTATCTTGCGCGGACTTTGTCCGCGGCCGTAACCAGGAGCCCTTTGATCTGGTTGATTGCGGCGGTGCGGGCTTTGACCGCTGATGTGCGGGCGGCCCGCAGGACTCGCAGGCATTCAACGGGGCCGTCTTTGGCTTTCCGGATCGCGGTGGTCCGGCCGTCGAGTATTGATTGAGCGGCGTGGTACGCGTCCAGCGGATCAGACTTTCCCTTCAGCCGCCGCGCAGCGCGGTTCGGGCGGTTCACCTCCAACACGGTGAGCCCTTCATTGCGAAGCGTCTTGGTGAGTTCCGCGCCATAGGATCCTGTTCCCTCGACACCAACCGCGGTGACCGTGCCGTAGCGGGGGATGAAGTCTAAGATCTTTCGGTATCCCGATCACACGGCCAGGAATTCCCTATCCGCGAGGGGTTTGCCGTGTTCATTGATGACGGCGACATGGTGTGTATCGGCGTGGGTGTCAATGCCCGCGATGACTTGGATTGATTCGTTTGCCAAGATGGAAATTGCCCCTCAGCCGAGATCCATGCTGATTGATCGGGCGCGGGGCAGGTGGGCAGACAAAACGATAATTGGACTGGTCGAATCAGGCTCCTATGAGGTCATGTCCGCCTGGATCAACACCCTCTTTGACGGACCTTGAGCCGGCGGACAGATCGTCGGTAAGACAGTGCCGCCAGGCACGTCAGTTTTTTGCTGGGCCACGCCGGCTCAAGGACTTTTCCAGTATTACCGTTTCATCCACGGGGAATAGGGCCCTTGGCCTTGAGGTTGGAATTTGGTTAGCGAAGATTTGCCCATGACCAGATGAAGGAGCATCAGGCGTGTCCATCGATTACGATGCGCCGCGGGCGACGCAGGACGACGAGGCCACGGAGCCTCTCGTGGAGCTGAAAACCGAAAAAAGCCGGCGCCGCAGGCGGCGCAGTCATTGACCTGGACGAGGCAGACCTCGCCGAATCCTTTGAACTGCCCGGCGCGGACCTCTCCAACGAGGAACTGCTCGTACACGTCGTGCCGGCCCAGTCCGACGAATTCACGTGCATGTCCTGCTTCCTCGTCCACCACAGATGCCAACTGGCCCGTGAAGAAGGCGGTAGGAAGTACTGCACCGAATGTGAAGGCTGACCTTCCCGCGCCGTCCCGACTCGGTGGCGGACGCAGGGAGGAGTGTCCGGACCACGCCTTGGAACGCAGCACAGCTACCTGCTGCCAAACAACCGTTAAACACTGTGGCGGGCAGCCATACCATCTCCTCGGTCCCCGTCGGAGGGGCGGAGTTTCACCCGTCCAGGCCCTTGCCTGAGGTTAACGAAAGTGGTAAAAAATCTATATCGGCGGATATAGATCATCCGAGACCCGTGAACAGTGAACAAGGAGGTATGTGATGTTGATGATGAGCGATCCGTTCCGCCAGCTGGACCGGCTTGCCCAGCAGGTGTTCGGCACGGCCGCGCACCCGGCCGCCATGCCGTTGGATGCGTGGCGGGAGGACACCGAATTCGTCGTCGCGGCCGACCTGCCCGGCGTGGATGTTGACTCGATCGACGTCGACGTCGAGCGGAACGTCCTGACCGTGAAGGCTGAGCGGAAGATCACCGCCCCCGAAGGGGCCGAGTTGGTGGCCGCAGAGCGGCCGCAGGGTGTCTTTAGCCGGCAGCTGGTCCTCGGCGACGCGTTGGATGCCGAGAATGTGAAGGCCGGGTACGACGGCGGGGTGCTGACCCTGCGCATCCCGGTCGCTCCTAAGGCACAGCCGCGCAAGATCGAAATCACCACCGGCCAGGGCGCCCAGCAGCAGATCAGCGCCTAACCGACAGGGAGGAGCGCCGGACGCCACTGCCTCTCTGCCCGGCAGGCAGCAATAGCGGCGAGGTGCCCCTCCCCCGGGCGCGGTTTCCGGTACCCGTGACCCGGGGACCGCGCCCTATGAAGACGAAGGAGACACGACCCCGGGACCAGAGAGTTCCTGGGAGTATGAGGAGGACGGGGTTCGCTGCCATGCCAGTCACGCGCCATGTTGCCTGGGACGGGCGTTTGGAGTCGTTCAAAGGCAGGGACACGATCGACTACGTGCTCACGGCTGCCTCCATGGCGACCGCGTGCGCTGCTTGCCGGGGGCCCCTTGAGTCCGGTGAGCCGCTCTCGCTGCTGGTGAACGTCACGGAAAGCACCGGGCCGGACGGCACCAATTACGTCACGTTCACCGACTGTGTGTGCCACCGCGGCTGTAGCGATCCCGGCCTGAGTGTCCAGCGGGGCCGTTGGGCTCCCAGCGAGCTCACCCCTGTGGCGGCCCGGTTGGTCCTGACGCAGCAGACCGCCAACGGAGAGGAACGGCTGGTGCCGGTGCTGGCCTATACGCTGGTCCCGGTCGTGACGTTCCGGGAGAATGACGGCGATATGACCTCCGCCCTCGTCTCGGTGCTGCTCTTCCATGGCTTCCAGCTGGCCATGAGCCCGGATTTGGGCGACATCCTGGAAGAGGCCACCGCAACGTCTGCGAGCTGCGGCTTCGCCGTGACACCACAGGGCCTCATCACCCTCAGCATCCGCGGCAAAAACCTCTTCCGGGACCAGCTCCACACGGAGCAGCCTGCAGACGCGCTGTGGCTAGAGGCCGCCTGCGGCGGCCACGTCCTGGTCATCAGCGGCGACAACCTCAGCATCACACTCAATGGCCTCGACCTCCGCCACGCCGCCGCCCAGGGCACACTGGTCATCGGCACCGTCCCCGTCCACGCATAGGCCGTGAACTGCTGCCCGTAACCGGTGCCTGCACTGTGGACACCCGGCGCTCCTTCCCGCGGTGGAATGACGCCCCCGACAACCACTAATTATTTCCGGATCGAAGACAACCACTGCTTTTCCGGACCGAAGCATCTTCGGCTTGAACCCTGCAGGCCAGAAAACAAGGTCACTCCACGAGCCGTGGCGGGCCGAAGAGGAATTCGTTTGCGTGGGACACGGCCTTCCGGAACGCGTCGTTGCGGAGGGCCACCAGGTGCTCGAAGTCGTCAACGCCGGGTTCAAGGAACCCGGTGAAGCCCGGGCGGAGCATCCAGATGTCCCCTGCCGGCGGCAGGTAGAACACGCCGAAGGAACGGTGCTGGCTGTCCTCTTTGTCGGTCCAGATGGGGACCACGGCGAGGGCGGCACCGGTGCCGGGGTTGATCCGCTGTGCGCGGGGCAGTG
>NZ_JBDGML010000095.1:0-88147 GCF_057655195.1 Arthrobacter sp. Soil_N43 | reverse complement strand
CGTGCCTTGGTGGACAGCGTGTACGTGCCGGGGGTGTGCCTGGCGCCGCCGGGCTCCGTGTGCCGCAGCGTGCTGGTGGAGCCGATGGGGGTGGATGAGGCCGACCTTGGGCTGGAGGCCTGTGTCAGGGCGGTGGATGTCTCGCTGGAGACGGTGGCGCGGGTGCGGGAGCTGTTCCCGATGTTCCGGCAGCGGCGGTTGTAGGTGCTCGGCCAGTAGCTGTTTCGCTGACCTGATGCCGAAGCATCGACAGCCAGGTACCCCTGCAATCGAAGCAGAACCTGGGGGACCACGGACCGGAACCAGTCCAGCTCCCACTCATGCCCGCCCCTGCTGAAGAGGTTAGCCGTGCGGGCGGATAGCCAGACTTGCGTGGAAATCCATGGGCCATTCGGTTGTTGATACGTTTCCCTTACACGCAAATAAACAGGCGTCGCAGCGGCAAGGGTAAACCCGGAGTTATGTCGGCGCAGTTCTAATAAATAGGGCGCAACTCAAGGCAGGTCGCGCATTTTTTTCATAGTCTATGAATGTTCTCACTGCGGATGAGAAATTTGATTTTTGCTGTCCTAAATGGTAGAATAGAAGTTCATTAGTAATCTACAGAAAGAGGCTTTACATGGTGCAAATGGCAGAAGCGAACCGGATCCGCGAACGCTGGGATTCAGCCGGCCAACCACCCTGCGACCACCCGGTTGTGGAGAAAGAATACGCGCTTGGAATGGACACGGGCGATCACGTTTGCCTGTCATGCGGCGAGACTTTTACGCGGGCCGACATGAAGGTGCGGCGCAGCAGCAGGACTGGCAACAACGAGATAAGTGTCGTCAATAACGGTGACGCTGACAAAGACTCCAATAAGGATGACGCCGCATAAAGTAAGAGCACACGCTCGCCACCTGCAGAAGCGCTTTCTCTGCCGGTGGCGATTGTTGTTTCAGCAATCTTAATAATCGCGTAACGGTTACCTCATATCGAATAAGGGCCGCTCGCAATTCGGGGGACAACAACCGTGGACCCTTGCAGCCAGTCGGTAGTGCGCAGGCCGGGATAGGGGGCCTGCATTCGCTCATCCAGCTTCTGCCGGCCGAGCTCAATCCGCTTCATCATGGTCAGGATGCACGACACAAGAAAGCGCGAGTATCAGGAACCTTGGCCTGCCCGCACCTGCACATCGGATGACGTCTCCCGGGGTAAGGGCCTAGGGGGAAACCCAACGCAATTGATGGCGGGCATGAACTGCCGCTGCCGGTCTACTTGGCAGTGCCGCCGATGTCATAGCTTGCCGAGCTGACTGCCGGGGCTGCGAACGGGCTGCTCCTCCGAGACTAAGAGGTTGCGGGCATGCACCACTTCCCAGGCCTGCCTGAGGTTGTCGAACCTTGAGGCCTGATGAACCTGACATACGTATCGGTTCACCGTTCTTCCCCGGATTGAGAAACGTAAATACGCGTATACCTTGTGGTGGCTGTGTTTCAGCTCAATCGAAGCATAGCGGCTCGATCCGTCGTGAAGTGTCACCAAGCGTGAAGCCTTGCCTCCGGCTGCTCGGTCTTGTTCATTTGTGGCTTCTGCACGTTGGCGCGGTGACGGCGCGCGCCAGGCAAGCTCGGACATGCCTGTTACGCGGTCCCTCGCATTGTCATTGTTCATTGTTGCTCCTCTGCCACGCCGCGAGAGCACATAGCGGTCGCTTAAATCGAATAGGCCGTCGGGCCGCCCCTCCACGTGGTGGTCCTTCATAGCCATAGCCCTTGTAGGGGAACTTGGCCCTGGGTGAGCCCGTCTTCTGGCAAAACGCTAGTAGATCGGCCCGAAGCTTCCAAACGCTCCTAACCTCCTGCTTCCGCCGGAGGAAGCCTTACGAGAGCCCTTTAATTGGATCGGGTTTCGGAGAGACTGATATGTCCTCCAGCGCCATCCGTCGTGCCGAGCAAACCCCCTGGCTTCGCGAGTCCTTGCTCGCAAAATTTGGACCGAAGTGCTCGACGTGCCACCGCACAGTTCCGGCGAGTCTTCTCGTAACCGGTCACATAAAGCCACGTCGAGAAATGCAATGAGGAGGAGCGCCGCAACTTTGAGCAGGTTGGCATGCTGGCTTGCGTTTTGGGCTGCAACTCCCTTGACGAACGAGGATTCGTCGCAGTTGATGACGCAGGGCACATAACGACGTCGAACAGCGACATGACTGCCTCGCTCGGCGCTGTGTTGGATCGCGTCCGTGAAGGAAAATGCCTTCGACAAAACGCCCAATCGGCGAGGAGTTTCACGTGGCATCACGACATGTCCAGATCACCACCTGATCGATGTGGCTCTTGCGCACCTCCTGGACGATGTTCAATAGAAACCGCCGCTGCCCATCAAGAGCTCCAGATGAAAAGGAACTTGACCGCCGTCAGACGGCTGCGGTCGAAGGCCTTGCCTCTGCCAGGTCGTGCCGGTCACAGCGGGCGAGGTCACACGCGGATATGATGTCTAAATGTTCCGAAGCCTGTCAGGCCCTGTGCTCGTGGCCTATGAGGATCTAGCCGCAACACAAATACCAGGAACGACCGAAACGATCACCACAAGTGACACACGGCAAGAGGCGGAATTACCGCCGGTTGACCAGTTGTTTGAGCACACCTTGGAGGAACCCTGTGACAACGCGCCCCGACTTCCGGTCAGTGGAGCTCTTCGGCGGGGCCGGCGGACTGGCGCTGGGGACTCATGCTGCAGGGTTTTCTGCTGAGCTATTCCTGGAATGGAACAAGTGGGCATGCGAGACAGCCAGAACTAACAAGTTGAGCCGCGCCTCCGAGACCGCTGGCTGGAACATCATCGAAGGCGACGTCCGGAACTTTGACTGGTCATCCGTCGACCCCGGCATCGACTTGGTCAGCGGCGGGCCTCCGTGCCAGCCTTTCAGTATGGGAGGTAAGGCGCGGGCTTCGGATGACTCCCGCGACATGTTCCCCGCAGCGGTGGACGTTGTGCGACAGCTGGAGCCCAGGGCCGTGCTTCTCGAGAACGTGAAGGGACTGACCCGAGCGTCGTTCTCCGAGTACTTCGACCTCATAGTTCTTCGTTTGCGTTATCCGGATGTCTCGCCGCGCGAAGGCGAGAGCTGGCCTGAACATCTTGCACGACTGCGCAGGGTGGAGCAGGCCGGTGGATGTGGCGGGCTCGAGTACGATGTCCAGACACACCTCGTTAATGCGGCTGACTACGGCGTGCCCCAGCAGCGGCAGCGGGTCTTCTTCGTCGGTTTCCGGAAGGACCTCAACGTCACTTGGTCGTTGCCGGAGCCATCGCACTCAGAAGACGCCTTGCTCGAGTCCCAGTGGATCATAGGCGATTACTGGAACGAGCACATGGTCGCAAAGCAGGACCGGCCTCCTTTTCCGGAGCGCAAGCGTGGGCGAATTGAGAAGATCGTCAAAGATGGCTTTCTCTATGGCGAACGTTGGCGGACTGTACGGGACGCCCTGCAAGGCATACCCCAGCCTCAGCCTGACGGTGTGGCTGGATGGCACAACCACGTCTTTCAGGGCGGCGCGAGATCCTATCCCGGACACACTGGCAGCCAGATTGACCTGCCCGCCAAGACACTAAAAGCTGGCGGCCATGGCGTTCCGGGTGGAGAGAACATGTTGCGTCGCAACGACGGCTCTATTCGTTACTTCTCTATCCGCGAGAGTGCACGGCTTCAGACATTTCCCGACGACTATCAGCTGAATGGTTCTTGGGGGGAGGCGATGCGACAGATCGGTAATGCCGTCCCCGTCAAGCTGGCCGAGACGATGGCACGTGGTGTCGCTGATGCACTGGCCTCCGTGGACGCCCACACGGCGCAGCTAGTCAGTGCGTGACCCAGACGTCGAAGAGCTGTGCGGGTGGCTGACACTTCGCCGGGGCATTCCCTTCGTGCTTACCTTATTAGTCCAGAGGCGCCTCTTCCTCAGATAGCGCCGCCGGATGCCGTGGCTACGCACTGCTATGGCCCATCCCGGTGGAACATTGGGAAAACCGTGAATCACAGGGTTCTTTGGCCTTAGCTGCGCTGGGCTCCTCCAAGACGTTCATCTTGTGTTAGACACAAGATGAACGATCATTATTGGAGGGCATCTCGCCAATGAAGCGCATCAGCAGAAAGGGGCCGGGGACAGCCGTGCTTGTAGATGCATTACCCCCGGTACAGGACGCATTTCGTCCAAGTGCGAGTTCTTTGGAAGTCTCCCGGCGAATGTCCACTTATCCCCGCCGCGACACCGCTCCTGAATTGTTGCTTCGACGCGAGCTACATCGGCGCGGCCTCCGCTACCGAGTAGATGCCCCGCTGCCCGGCATGCCACGTCGGAGGGCCGACGTTCTGTTCTCCCGCGCCAAGGTTGCAGTGTTCGTCGATGGCTGCTACTGGCACGGATGTCCTCAGCACTTCCGGCCCGCAGGCAAGAATCGCCAATGGTGGCAAAACAAGGTTGCGGCGAACCAGACCCGCGACCGCGACACTGAGGAGCGTCTCGTTGAGCAAGGGTGGTTGGTGTTCAGGTTCTGGGAGCACGAGGACATGGTGATCGCCGCAGACCAAGTGGAGATCAATGTGGCAGGGCCCAGACCTTGACGCTAATGATCCAAAAGTTCGGAGCAAGCACTGGTGGGATGCCGCCCTGTCTACAGGAGGCTCGCAGCCTGATGCGGCGAACGCGTGAGTGCTTAACGTGAAGGGCTCGATAGTAGTCAGGTGAGTACAGGGTGCACACCCTCCTCAGGGTGCGTGGACGAGTGATTAAGTAAGTCAGACTGCGTGGGACCGCATTTCTTCCCGACGCAGCTTTCAAAGCGATCCCCGGCTTACCAGGATGCCTGCGGCCAATGATGGGGCGCACCGGCACCTCAGACCGGACAAGACGATCCGGTCTTTGCCGGCGCGTCGTCCCAGACCCCAGCGCTGACGGGGTCCCGGTTAGTCGTGTAGCCCGAAGTAGCGAAGTGCCGTGACGGGCTTCGCCGTGGGGTCGTAGCGAGAGGGCCGTTGAAACGCAGTTATGCCGAGCTGCGGACCAAGACAGCGTTTATTGTGGCCTCAGACGTGACACGTTCCCAGGAGCGTTCGTGCGCGCAAATTACGCACCTATTATGAGTAGGAATCGTAAGAGAACTGCGGCCGGGAAATGGGGAGTTGATTCAGTTCAGCGCTGATACCAAATTGATCCCTCACTTCCACCCTGGGAAGGGTCACCCGCAGTCCACCGCCTTGGGAGGGTTCCGGACCTATGACCGTAAACGCAACGACCGACACGCTGGACATCACGCCCTCGCCCCGCATTCTGTCGGTTATCGCCGAAGTGGACCTCATGGTCCATCAGTGCCTTGCCGAGCTCGTGGACAATAGCCTCGACGAGTTGGCCCGAGCTGCGGAAACGGATCCAGCCATTGAGCGAAGGGTCGACATTTACCTTCCCAGGCACGCTGAGGCTTCGCGGACCTCCGTCGTCACTGTCTCCGACAATGGCCGTGGCATGTCGGTCGATCAGCTCCGGCAGTCGATGAAAGCCGGCTCCTCAGGTAACGCGATGTATGGCTCACTGGGCCTGTTCGGCATGGGGTTTAACATTGCCACTGCGCGACTGGGTAAAGAGGCGACCGTGGTAACCGGCAGGGTGGGCGACGATCACTGGAACGTAGCCACGATCAACCTCCGCGACATGACAAGGAAGTCGACGTTTTCGATCCCACTCCGCCGGGAACCCAAGGCACTCAATGAGCACGGGACATCCATTGCCGTTACCCAGCTTAGCCAGGACACTGTCGACACCCTGCGAAAGCACACTGCGATTTCGAACGTCATAAAGGCGCTCGGGAAGATCTACACCTACATGCTCCGCAGTCCGGAGAACGGTACATTCTCGGGTCGCGAGATTATGGGCGGCCTCGGCCTGACACTTCACGTAAATGAGAAGGCAGTCCGCCCTCTGATCCCATGCATTTGGGATCCCTCGAGGTCCGTCAATTATAGGGGCCAGGAGATCAAGGCTGTCCGCAAGATCGAGAAGCGACTTATGGACGCAAATGCCTGTATGGAGTGCGGGAACTGGGAAAGTGAAGCCACCGAGGTCTGCAGCCAGTGCGACTCTGAGAATCTGATGCTTCGAGAGCGCCATGTTTGGGGATGGCTTGGCATCCAGCGATACGACCACCGATCGGACTTCGGCATCAGCTTCTTCCGTCAGGGCCGCTGCATCGTACATAACGACCAGGAGCTATTTGACTTTATCAATGAGATCGGCGACAGGGAGCCAGAGTACCCGGTGGAGTTGGGCCGCGGTCGCATCGTAGGAGAGATCCATATCGATCATGTTCCAGTTAACATCCGCAAAACGGATTTCGACCGGTCGCAGCGCTCGTGGCAGTACATGCGCGAGATTGTGAGAGGCGAGGGTCCACTGACGGAAAAGCGCTCTCGGGAGCTCAATTATGAAAAGAACATGTCCCCGCTTGGCCAGCTGTTCCACGCCTATCGCCGATACGATCCGGGCCTGCGATACCTCGTTCCAGGCAATGGCGAGAAGGCTGTCGCTGAGACTGCTCGCGAGTGGGCTGAGCAGTTCCACAGAGGACTCCCAGAATATCAAACAGACGAAAAGTGGTACGCGGCTGCCGAGCAGCACGACCAAATCGCGTCAGGGCGTAATAAGCCCGTGGCTGCAGAGTCGGAGACTGACCAGTGGCTGGCCGAGCAAGGACTCGGTGACCTAGTGGCGACGTCTGCCTCGCTCGGAGACGAGGGCGGCGCGGCAGGGGGTTCAGCGGGTCAGGATACTTCCGATGAGGAACGGCCCGTCCTGCCTGTGGCTAAGACAGAGACCCTTAACGACAAGATCGCCCGTTACTTGTCACACAGCACGCCGGTACCGGGAATGGACAAGAAGGTGGCCTTGAGTACGGGCGAGACCCATCTGACTGCCTACACGACATCGGGTACAGAAGTGTCCATGAATAGCTTGAACCTCGGCTTCGACTTGAACATGAAGGCCGGCAGGATCTCCGTCTTCGTCAAGAAGGACCACGTGCTGGTCGACCTATACGGGTGGTCTCACGCGCAGATTGCTCTGATCGCGCTGAGCCAGTACCTGCCGGATCCTAGCCGCGGGTCGGATACATCTCAAGAAGTGTTGATGAGGCTGATCCGTCAGTTCCCGGATCTCGCACTTACTCCGGCAGCTGTGAGAGCCCGAGCTGGAGACCTTCTTGAAGATATCCGGACAGCTGCTGTCAGAGTTACGGTCGCAGAACCGGATAAGTTCTGGCGGGCCCTGAGTCCCCAAGCTCGTCAGGCAGTCCAGTACGCTGCCACGCAGTCTGACCCGAACATCGATATGAACGACCTAGTGGACTCCGGCATATTCGGGGCATACGTCGTTCCAGAGGCCGTAATGTCACTGTTGGATTCACATCCGGAGTCCCTCCTGGATGGAGTGATGTTCAAGTCCAATTTCTCGGCGATAACCGACGAGAGAGCCAGGTCCTTGATCATTGGACGGCTCCGGGCCCTGCTTCTTGACCTGGACCGGGCGATCGATCTGCCTTCGTCGATGCCAGGTCGAGAGCTTGCGCGGCTCGCGCAGAGCATCGAGATCTTGTCAGATGGCATCGCGGAGGTTACCCAGTGAACTTTTGTTCACCCGCTTTCCTCCGGGAGGAAGGGCCCGTTGGCTTGACGCGCCAGATCAGCCGGCTGTTGGGGCTGATTGGGTTTGACGACGTGACCATCATCGACGGGAGCAACGACCACGGCGGCGATATCATAGCCACACGTAAGGGAGATGCGTGGGTATTTCAGTCCAAGTGGAAGCATACCAAGCCCGTAGCTGCGGACGCTGTGGACGAATTATGGAACGCCATGCAGCACTACAAGATTGACCGCGGTGTAATCGTTACCAATGGTACGTACCAGAAGGCGCTCATGGAGCGGGTCGAGCAGCTCCGTTCCTTGGGGGTCAACATTTCTACGTGGGACGGCATTCAGATATCCGTCTTGTACGACCGTGCCCATAGCATGATGCGTCGATTTGATCTTCATCCATACCAGCGGGATGCCGTCGAGAAGGCTTGGAAGTCCCTTTCCGAGTCCGGAAAGGCTCTCGTATTTCTGGCAACTGGGCTGGGCAAGACAGTGGTCGCCGGCGACCTAGTTCACCAGCAACTCTCCAAAAATCCTGAATCCCAGATCCTGGTTGTTGCCCACACCAGCGGACTTGTCGATCAGCTGGAACTTTCTATGTGGCGAGACATCCCCAAATCGGTGCCCACCAGGCAGCTGAATGGTGACTCAAAACCTGATGCATTGCCGGGCGTTACATATGCGGTCTTACCGACAGCAGCTAGTTATGTGAACGAAGGCTATCGTCCCGACATGATCGTGGTCGACGAGGCGCACCACGCCGGACCGGGCGGCTACTACGATGGCATCTTTGAACGATGCCCCGACGCCTTACGCCTCGGGGTGACCGCCACGCCTTGGCGGGGCGACGAGTTCAACATCGAAGAATTCTTTGGTCCACCAGTCGTGAAAGTCAGCATCTCGGAGGGCATGAAGCTGGGGTACCTGGCACAGGTGAAGTACCGGCTGTTCTCGGACAACATTGATTGGGATTTCGTGGAGTCCGTGTCGGAGCACAACTACACGATCAAAGACCTGAATCGTAGGCTGTTTGTCCCGGAACGTGACGAATCGGTGCGCGACCATTTGCAAAGCGTGTGGGGAGACACCGCCGATCCCCGTGCCATCGTCTTTTGCCAGACCATCGAGCACGCAGAGCGCATGGCGGCCCTGCTTGGGCAGAATCCGGAATGGTCCGGCGCCGCTGCCGTACATGCTGGCCTGGCGAAGCGCGACGCCCAGGGAAGACTCCTGAGGTTCCGTTCCGGCGAGATCCCCATCATCACAAGCGTTGATCTGCTCAATGAAGGCGTGGATGTGCCGGATGTAAACATCATCTGCTTTGCCCGAGTCACCCACAGCCGCAGAATCTTCGTTCAGCAACTCGGCCGGGGCCTCCGCCTGCGACGTGGAAAAAGCCATGTCGAAGTTCTTGATTTTGTCAGCGACATTCGCCGGATCGCGGAGATCATGGACATGCGCAGCCAAGTCTCCACGTCGGACTTGGAGAGCGTGTCTGTGCCGCGAAATGAATTCATATTCACGGACCACCGGGTTGAAGGACTAATGGAGCAGTGGGTCGCGGATATCGGCGACCTTGCCGGCGCCCAGGACGAGGCTCGCCTGGAATTTCCGCCGTCGTTTGGAGTGGACTGATGGCTCAGATCCCTCAGAACCTCCGTCATGAGGTCATAGAAAAAATATACGAACGCCTGGACTTTTTGCACTGGGAGCAGTTGCAGGACGATGAGCGCTCGGAACAGTATGCAGCCTTTGTAGAAGACCCAGCAATTGGAGGAAAGCTTCTTCCCTACAAGGATGAGTCCGGGATTCGAGTTTGGATAAAGGACGGACCTGCCAAGGAGTATCGAAGGGCAATCGAGGGCGTCGGCTCTTACGCGAGATACACAACACGGCAGCTAACGGGCGCCGCCGACCTGGTAGATCATGCACTGGGCGGAGGCTGGGCAGTCGTCCCAGGTTCGATCCAGCAGAAGCCGATGCGATGCGACGCTGTCCATGAGGATGGGAGACGAATCACGGCTCTTTGGGGTCCTGCATCCTCGTTCAAGGATCTGTATTGGCATGCGTCGGTGACCCGTGTAAATGCACCAGGAGTCGAGATCGCTATCATCATCACAAAGGCCGCGACCGCGCAGCTACCTATGACGGACTGGCATCGTTACCAGAAGCTGGCAGGTCTCATTAGGGCAAACTGCCATCAGGTCACACAGAACGTGACACGGAAACAGGGGCACTAGGACGTATCTCGTCATCGGCCGTCTGCCGGCATCCGGAGTACAGCCGCAGCGCGTTGCCGGCCCGGACAATGATTTCCGCCAACGCCATACCGTCGGGAGGTCGACGCCAGGTTAGCGACAGGCGGTTACTTAGCGACTGGGGCCCGGAAGGGGTAGGTCAGTGGTGGCGGGGACAGCGGAGCCCAGACCGTCCACCGCGATTTGAACATTGGCCTGTCCACCTGTCGCAAGGACGCTCGCAAGGGCCTGATCGGGTACTTACCAGGAGCAGCTAGAGCCGATATGTCCATCCGGAGGAGCCCAGGTCGCCCCAGCTACAGAAATCTAAGGCACATTCCAACTTCCGCCAGCACCTAAGTTTGTGGCTTCCTTCCGCGCTTTCGGCCGGCCTTCCACCCTGGGACGGTTGCATTCAGTTCCTGTTCCTTCCATGCCCCGAGTTCGCCACGACGAAGCTTCGATCGCTGCCTGTGTAGCCAACTCCCCAACTGGCGCTCTTCGCCGGCGACCGTAGTCCGGTGTCGTGGCCAGTCGTGCCCTGCACCTAGGTACGCCGCCAGTGCATCCAATTGGTCCCGCCATCCGGCTTGATAGGCGAGTTTCCGAGAGGTGCCTTCCCATCCAGGTATCACGGCCAGACCCTCTTGATAGGCGCTGGCCAGAGTCCCGGCTTCCGCGTCGCGTCGCCTACGCCGAAGCCATGCGGCGAGGGCCCTCTCGGACTCATCGCTAGCCTTGGATGACGGAAATCTTCCTTGCGACCGCACCATTGAAATGAGCGTATTCATACTCTCCACTCCCTGCCGTGTCACTCGAGGGCTCCTTCTCCCGAGGGCTGCCTCGTGTTCGGCTTGAAGGTCGGGACATAGGCGGCGTGCTAAAGAAAGGTGATAGCCCACAGTCGACGAAGAAGCCCGGGACAGCTCCGCTATCTGACTACGCGACAAGCCGCTGCGATACATCAGTACCCACTCCGGATCCGGGGCCTCGTGCCACCCTCTACTCACGACTCAATCCTGCCATGCGAAGCCGTGGAATCTGTCCTACGCGGTTGCAGCCCCCAGAGCCAGCCGGCGGTGCACCGTTCGCATCTGAGGCCTGCTGTTAGTATTCCTGCGTGAGTGTAGACATAATCCGAGGAACGAACGCGAAGCCCGTGGCAACCGAAGCACTCATTGCGAGTTTCGATGGTCAGGCGGACCTCACCGGACAGCTGTGGATAGGCTATCCGTTGCTTGGAGGTAATGACGGGGCGTACCCTGTGGATGCCGTTTTCATTTCCCCAAACCACGGCATTATTGCCATTGACTTGATTGAGGGGCCTGACACAGCGGGCCACGCGGACCGCCAGGAAGATCTCGTGCGTCTCCTAAGTTCACGACTCATGCTCCAGCGAGCCCTAGTAAAAAAGGGAAAGCTGCGTGTTCAACCTGAGGCGTTGAGCTTTTCGCCGACACATTCGACACAGAACGCGAGCATGGGAGATGAGGACTATCCACTTTGCAGTCCCGCAACGCTTGAGACGGCACTGAACTCGCTCCGGCTTCCTCCTGTTGATGCTGAGACTCTCGAAAGCCTCACCTCTGCGGTGCAAAACCTGTCTGGCCTTAGAAGTGGGCGGACACCCAGGGTGCTCAAGCAGAAGGATTCCCGTGGGGCTAGGCTCTCCAACCTTGAGAAGTCCATTGCCACCCTCGACAAGCAACAAAGTGAAGCTGTGGTGGCGACCATAGATGGCGTCCAGAGAATTCGGGGCCTGGCCGGCTCCGGCAAGACGATCGTGTTGGCGCTCAAAGCTGCCTACCTACATGCCTATCATCCGGACTGGAACATCGCGGTCACGTTTAACGCTCGATCGCTGCAGGATCAGTTCGTGCGGTTGATACGACGGTTCTTCATTGAACAAGGGGGTGAGGAGCCCGACTGGAATCGTCTCCGCGTGATGAATGCATGGGGAGGACGCGGACGAGAAGGCACGGGGATATATGCTGAATTCTGTCGAAGCAACAAGATTGATTTTTGGGACTATAGAAATGCGTCCCAGATGTATGGAAGTCAGGGTGCGTTTGAGGGCGTATGCTCAGCGGCATTAAAAGAAGCGCTTAGCCCGGTTCCATTTTTCGATGCCATATTAGTGGACGAGGCGCAGGATTTCCCACCCAGCTTTCTTAGGTTGTGCTACGAGATGCTTGACGAGCAGAAGCGTCTCGTCTATGCCTACGATGAGCTGCAAAATCTGTCCGGCAAGGGCATGGCCTCGGCCGAAGAGATTTTTGGAAAGGGTAAGAATGGCCGCCCTAGAGTTGACTTTGAACGCAATGGCGGAGCCGAGACGACCGGTCAGCGGGACATAGTTCTCGAGAAATGCTACCGAAACTCCGGACCCCTTCTCGTCGCTGCTCATGCCTTGGGTTTCGGTATCTACCGGGAATCACCGGAGGGAGCAGACACGGGCATAGTGCAGATGTTTGATAAGTCCTCCCTCTGGCAGGATATTGGCTATGAATCGACGAATGGTTCCCTTCAGGCCGGAGAACGGGTGGAGCTGACTCGCACAAATCGGACAAGCCCATATTTCTTAGAGAATCACTCGTCGAGGTCTGACTTAATCCAATTTCACACCTTTGCGTCGATCGAGGAGCAAAATATCTGGGTCGCCGACCAAATCAAGGCCAACCTTGAGGAAGACGACTTGCGCCATGATGACATTATGGTGGTCAACCCGAATCCACTCACGGCTAGAACGAATCTCGGCCCGCTCAGAAAGACGCTCCTCGAGGCAAACGTCCAAACGCACCTCGCCGGTGTGGACACCACCGCTGACGTATTCTTCCAACGGGACCAAGACTCGGTCACCTTCACGGGAATCTATCGAGCGAAGGGTAATGAAGCTGGAATGGTGTACGTCGTTAACGCACAGGAAGGGCAGGCTCTAACGGCAAATTTGGCGCTAGTTCGAAATAGGCTCTTCACCGCCATTACTCGCAGCAAAGCTTGGGTCCGTGTGGTCGGCGTCGGCCCAGAAATGGAGCAATTGAAAAAGGAATTCGAACGGGTTCGTGACGCCGACTTTGCGCTGAATTTCGTTTATCCCGATGAAGCGCAGCGCGCAAAAATGAGAATTCTTCATCGGGAGGTGAATGCGGACACCCAGAAAGCGATCAATACCCGAAACTCCTCCGCAAGGTTGCTACTTGAAGATCTCCAAAACAAGAGATTGTTCCTAGAAGACCTGGATCCGGAAATTACGGCGCAACTTCGGTCAATGCTGACAGAGCAAGATGACTAGGGGCCCAAATGCCCGCGAAATATTCAACGAAACAAGGATCACGGTTCACAATCTGGTAGGCCTGGGCCTAGCGGACGATTCCCGTGACCCTGTCCTTACCGTGAGGAACAATCGCTCCACAATTCAGACTCAGGTACGCGTCGATGGGAGCGTCCTGCATGCAGAATCTTATACCGCGTTATACGAAGACCAATTCATACGCGGTGTTTACAATGCTTTGCTTCCTGATGGTGCTCTCCTTCAAATGTGTTATGAATTTTCGGGTCGGACCCTCGAGACTCATCGCTTGGCTTACCTTCCCTCGCCGCAGTTGGAACCATTCCAAAATGACCCCGAGATGTACATTCGAGAGGTGCCGTACCTGGACGTCGTAGGTCGCCAAGTTGTGCCCGTGCCGTTGAGATTCGACTACGACGCGCGGCCCGGAGTAGCCCAGGAGGGTGGGCACCCCGCTTCGCATCTGACACTGGGGCAGTATGCGCATTGCCGAATTGCACTGTCTGGACCCGTCCGGCCATCGGTGTTCGCGGATTTCATTGTGCGTCACTTCTACTCGGCGCCGGGTTACACCCCGGCACGTCTTGCCTCAACACATGCCGGTTTTGGCAGCACAATCACGCGTGCTGAGGCTCTGGACACTCATCTCTCGATAATGCTCTAGGTGCATCTCGCCACTAGGGGCGGTGTCACTCGAGCGACGGGGGTGGCTCTTGATGCCGGCATCGATACGGTCGGCGATGTAGTAGTTCACCCATGGATCAGGTGCCGCAGCTGGTGTTGGCCTGGCGCAGGCACGTTCCGATGCCACGGTTTGGGCGAGACGCTCGATCCTGACGTTCATCCCACGGTTGTTTGGGAACCGTGAACCGCTGTTTCGCGCCGAGCTAGGCTGCGGCGGCCGTGAAATCCGCCGCGCAACGTAAGGGAAGGCGTTGTCGGTGATGATGCATTCGATCTTCCTGATACCGTGCGCGTTGAGGAACTCGGCGGCTCTGAATCGGTCACGTATTGGCGGAATATGAGCGGGCTTTCACGCGATCGGACATCATGAGGGATCTTCCAGAAATCACCGTCGACCACATATTACCGCAGAACTATTCTGGACAGTGGGCGCTCAAGTTCAGTCCGCAGGAACATAAAGAGTTAGTCAATACTTGGGCGAATTTGGTTCCACTATCGCAGCCTGCGAACTCTTCCAAAAGTGATCGAGACTGGTCGGCGGTACGCGACCACTTAAGAGTTGAGACCGTTTTCTCAACGACAAAGAAGATTTACACGGATTATGAAGATTGGACTCCTGAAGCGATTGTAAATCGTTCCGAACGATTGAGGTCGCTGTCGTCGGCTGCTCCAGGTGCGTGTGTGGCCCTTCGCTCGGAAAGGCCGGCCTCGCCGTGCTGGAGCGGACCTGCCGGACACATGGAGACCTGCTGGTAGACCGCCTCGGTCGGCGGCGAGCAATTCCTCGGCGACCTGCCAGCCCAAGCGGCCCGTCCCCATCGAAACGCCTTGCGGCAGGTGGCCGAGGCTCCCCGCAGTCCTTCGGATTTGTCGTCCGCAAGACCGCGAAAAGGACCGACTGTTGAAACGGTCAGCCGTCTGCAGTTCAGCTTGTAACTCGTGAACGTCGGCATGAACGCCTTGGTGCCGGCCGGCCCATCCAAGGCAGACGCGGGCCTGAAGGCCGTGGTGTGAAAGGTGGCGTTGGCGTTCACAGTGTCATGAAGGCCGGCATGAACTGCCAAGGGATAGGGTCTACCTGGTCGTACTTTTTCCAGAGTTTAGTGTGTCCGGGGCTTCAGGCTGCCCTGAAAGCCTCTCCCGGTACGAGCAGCACTCGGCGACTCCGCGGCATCAGGAGAGTGTGCTGGCTGGCTTCGCGACCGCTCAACGTAGTGCTCAAGGTGCGCCAGTGCCGGCTGCGACGAGGGATCACCCACCGCGTCCGCACCGACCGCATTAGCTACCGCCAACGCGTGCTCGTAGGGAAGCCCAGCCCGGAGCGCCAGTACCAGGGCCGAACAGAATGCGTCTCCCGCACCGATGGTGTTTGCCACTGCCACGGCCGATGCGGGAGCCTCAGCCACTTTCCGGCCGTGTTCAAACATCGCCGAGCCGTCCTTGCCGTACGTCACGGCCACCAGCTTTGCCGACGCGAGGGCCGGAATCAGCTCGTACTCGGTCTCGTTGACGATCACCAGGTCGCACCGCTCCAGCAGCTCCGCTGGCAGGTCCATGGCCGGCGCCGCGTTCAGGACGAAGAAGCCGGAGGAGCGCCGGGCGGCCTCCAGCACCACCGGCAGGCCGACCTCGAGCTGGCACAGCACCGTCTCCTCGGCCGAGAACGCCACGCCCTCCAAAGAAAAAGCAGAGTTCGCCCCCGGGCACACCACGATCTGGTTCTCACCCTCGCGGTCCACCACGATCAGCGCGGTACCCGTCGCGTCGCCGTCGAGCACCGCCACATCGGCGGTGTCCACACCGGCACCGGAAAGTGCTTCCAGCATCAGCCGGCCCTGGGCGTCGTCGCCCACTGCGCCGATCATCTGGGCGCTCCCGCCCAGACGCGCGGCGGCCACGGCCTGGTTGGCTCCCTTGCCGCCCGGCTGCTGCTGCAGGATGCCACCGCCGACGGTCTCCCCGGCGGTGGGGAGCCGGTCCGTGGTGGCAATGATGTCCAGGTTGATGCTGCCGACGACGGTGACGGCAGGAAGTCGAGTGCTCATAAGGAAAGTCCTATCAGGTCGAGCCAGGGGCGGCTGAATTAGCAAATAGTGTACGCCATGGTTGTACTTGTGCGTCATACATGGTTGTATAACAACTCACATCCCAAAGGCAGGACCCCGCCTGCAGAACAAAGGAGTTTGATGTGAACAGCCCAACCCCGGTCACCACCTCGCCGCCAGCCGTCGTCGAAGATCAAACAAAGCTCAGCGGCCGCCGCGCCGCCCTGCTGATCTCCAGCCTGCTGCTCGGCGTGCTGTCCTTCCAGCTCAACGCCAGCATGGTCACCCCGGCGCTGCCGCAGATCGCGGCCTCCTTCGGCCTGGGCGCCGAGGCAGCCGCCCCCGTGCAGTCCATGTTCTTCCTCGCCGGCGCCATCGCCGGCCCGGTCATCGGGCGCTGGAGCGACTTCATCGGCCGCCGCGCCGCCCTGCTCCTGGTCCTGGCGATCATGGGCGCGGGCACCCTGCTCTGCATCGCCGCCCCCACGCTGCCGCTCCTCATCGCCGGCCGGTTCCTGCAGGGCGTCTCCAGTGCGGTCTTCGCCCTGGCCTACATCGTCCTCAGCGAAAACCTGAACGCCCGCGTCTTCGGCACCTCCGTGGGCATCATCGCCGCCATCAACGGGGGAGTGGGCGGCGTGGACGGCTACGTTGGCGGCCTCATGGCCGAAACACTCGGCTTCCGGTCCATCTTCGCCGTCGTCCTGGTCCTGACCGCCATCGCCGCCGCCTGCATCATCAAAACCGTCCCGGCCGGACGCCCCCAGGGAGTGCGCGGCGCCATGGACTGGTGGGGCGCCGGATCCCTGTCCGTGTTCCTGGTCTTCATCACCTACTTCGTCTCCGGCGGCTCGGCCGCCGGCTGGACCGCTCCCAGCACGCTGGCCCTGCTCGCCGGAACCGTGGCGTCCTTCGCCGCCTTCTGGATGATCGAAAAGAAGCGCAACCACCCGCTGATCGCCGTGCACCACCTGCGCTCCCGCCAGGTCTGGCCCGTCATCGCCACCACCGTCCTGACCCTCGCCGGCATCTTCGCCGTCATCAACTTCACCGTGGTGCTGCTCAGCCAGGACGCCCACCAGGGCTTCGGCCTGAGTGCCTCACTGTCCGCGCTCCTGTTCCTCACCCCGGCCGCGCTCATCGGCGTCTTCGCCGCACCGCTCGCCGGCTGGCTCGCCGACCGCCGCGGCTGGATCAAGACCCTCCGCGCCGGCACCGGCCTCAGCCTCGCCTGCGCCATCGCCGCGGCCACCTTCTCCGACAGCCAGATCGCCGTGCTGATCGCCGTCGCCGCCCTCGGCATCTTCTACAACGGCTTCTTCCTCACCGCCATCAACGGACTCTCCGTCCTGCTCTCACCCAAGGAAGCACCCGCGGCCCTGCCCGGCATCAACGGCGCCTCCTTCGGCATCGGCGCGAGCCTCGGCGTCGTTCTTGTCGCACCGTTCGCCGCCCAGGCCACCTCCGCCGGCTACGCCACCGCGCTCTGGATTTCGGTGGCCATCACGGCGGCCGCGTTCATCGTCAGCCTCTTCGTCGCCGCCCCCAAGGGCGAATCCCTCTAACCTCTCACCAAACTCAGCACCAACGAAACGAGAACCACCATCATGACCACGCCCGCCAGCCACCCGTTCTACCTCGACTGTGACACCGGCATCGACGACGCCCTCGCCCTGGCCTACCTGCTCACCTCCCCGCAGGCGGACGTGCGGGGGATCGGCACCGTCAGCGGCAACGTCAGTGCCGCCGTCGGCGCCCGCAACACCCTGGACCTGCTCCAGCTCGCCGGGCACGCGCACATCCCCGTAGCGCTCGGCGCCCACCACCCGCTCGCCGGTTCCTTCGGTGGCGGGGCACCGTGGGTACACGGCGAGAACGGGATCGGGGAAGTCTCGCTGGAACCGGCCGCCGTTTCGCTGGCGCCCGAAACCGCTGCCGAGATGCTGGTCCGGCTCGCGCACGAACACCCCGGCACGCTGCGGGTGCTCGCCATCGGCCCGCTGACCAACATTGCCGAGGCCCTCCGGCTGGATCCTGCGCTGCCTTCACTGGTGGACGAGATCACCGTCATGGGCGGTGCTGCCCTGGCCCCCGGCAACATCACGGCGGTGGCGGAGGCGAACATTTTCAACGACCCCGAGGCGGCCGCCCTGGTGCTGGCCGCCGACTGGGACGTGACGCTGGTGCCGCTGGACGTGACCATGGCCAACGTCCTGGAGGAAACGCACCGGCAGGAGCTGCTTGCGTCGCCCGGTCCTGTGCCGCGGGCGCTGGGGGAGATGCTCGGCTACTACTTCCGGTTCTACGAGGGCCTGTTCGGCCGGCCCTGCTCCGCCATGCACGACCCGTTGGCGGCGGCGCTCGCCGTGGGCGGGGTCCGTGCCGCGGTGGCCCCGGTGGTGCGTGCCGCCGTCGACACCGGCGACGGCCCTGGCCGCGGGCAGACCATCTGCGACATGCGCGGCTTCTACAGGGATTACCCGGAGCAGTCCGATGCGCGGTGCCGCGTGGTGCTGGAGCTCGACGGCGACTTCGCCGCACACCTGGTGGAGGTGCTGCTTTCGCTCTCGCTCGGTGAAAGTACGACGGCGGCGCTCGCCTCCGCGGCCACGTCACCGGCCATGTAATTTGGCGTCAGCTCTATCTAGCCAGTGCAGATTGAAGCAAGATACTCCTCATGAAAAGAATCGTTATAGCTAGCCTCGCCGCCGTAGTCATAGGCTGCGGCGCAATCACGTTGGCAGCCCCGAGCAACGCCGTGGCGCCGGGCAACGCGGCGACCCAGTCATCACATGTTGCGGGACAGATCATGGTCAAATTCCGCGACAAGGGTGCGGCGGCTGGCGCCCTGCGCCAGCACGGCCTCAGGGAGGGCCCCGGTATCGGCAGCACTGGCGCTCAACTCATCAAGGTGCCCGCCGGCAAAGAACTGCAGCTCATCGACGCCTTGAGCCGGAACCCGGTAGTTGAGTACGCCGAGCCGGACGAGCAGGTTACTGCCGCCACCAATGACCAGTACTTCCCGCAACAGTACGCCCTGCAGAACACTGGTCAGTCTCTCACCAGCACCAACGGCACGCCGGTGGCGGCCGACGGCACAGCGGACGCCGATGTCGATGCCGTCGAAGCGTGGACCGCCACGACCGTGAAAGGCACACCAGTCGCCATTCTCGATTCAGGGGTGGCTAATGTCCACGACGACATCGCACCGCAGGTTGTTGGATTCGCCAACTTCGTGAGTGCGGACACCAAAGAAGATCCCAAAGCAGACCCCGAGGACAAGTACGGCCACGGCACCCACGTCGCCGGCATCGTTGCCGCCAAAGCCAACAACACGATAGGTGTTGCCGGTGTCTGCCCGGACTGCACCATCCTGGATGTCAAGGTGCTCAATGACAGCGGGTCCGGCTCCAGCTCGGCCATTGCAAACGGCATCAGCTGGGCCGCCGCCAACGGTGCCAAAGTGATCAACATGAGCCTCGGACAGCGTGTCTCGTCACGCACGCTGGAAACTGCCGTCAACAACGCATGGAACCGAGGCGTGGTGATAGTAGCCGCGGCCGGCAATGCCGGTACGCAGGCCAAGATCTACCCGGGCGCGTATCCCAACGTTATTGCCGTGGCTGCAACGGACAACAGGGATGTCAAAGCGTCGTTCTCGACCTATGGTAAATGGGTGGATCTCGCGGCGCCGGGTGTTAATGTCTACTCGACCTTCCCGAACCACCCCTTCGTCCTGGGGACGCAGAACGGCCGGTCCACGGGTTATGACATTGGCAGCGGCACCTCAATGGCCTCGCCTATTGTCGCCGGCGTTGCCGCCCTGGTCTGGAACACGCCTGCCGGCACCGCAAACTCAACAGTCCGCGAAAAAGTCCAATCCACCGCTGACAATATTGATGGAACGGGCACCCTCTGGGAGCACGGCCGCGTGAACGCCTGCGAGGCCGTCGATGGTGATTGCCCCCAGCCCTAGCGCATGACCGGCCCGCGCCCGCATGACCGGCCGGGGCCCGGGCCGGTTATGCGGGGGAGGGCCGCCCAAGCACCGGACGGATCCCATGGAATACCCTGCCTTCACAGTGAACTTCCCGGTGATCCTTGTGTCTGTCATGGTCACCGTTGTTGTCGGCATTATTGCTCTTGTCCTCAATAGCCTGAAAAAGCGCCTGACCGCCTTGATCCTGAGCGGTGGAACGGTGCTGCTGATTACCGCCTTCGTGGTTGCCAGCGGCTTTCTGGAGGCGGCTAGAACCAACGAGATGCTACGTGCAGCAGACGACCTTGCTGTTCCTGAGGGCTTCAAGCTCGGAAATGTGCAGGGAAGGACAGGGCGGATCGTTCAAGCCACGGCATTCCTTCCCTGCCTGGCTGTGACTGCGCCCTGCCCGTCCCTGCACCGGCAGTGGTCGGGTCCTGAAGGCCAGGAGATGACCCGGGCAGACGTGGAACGGATGATCCGTGACAGCGGGTGGCAGGGAAGGCTGGTCATCAACGAGGAAAACTGCGAGCTCCGGTACACGAACAGCAGTTGGATCACTTGTGAGGCGCGCGGGAAGCTCAAGGACTTTGATGCTCAGGTGAGGCTGTCTCAGATTAGGGGAGACGCATGGTGGCTGTCGTTCATGCTTGACCCGGAAAGATAGTAACTTCCCTTTAGCGTGCCCCGCATATTAGTCCGGCCCAAGACCGCGTTCCCTGACCTGCTTCACTGCCACACCGCCGTTGCACCTTTGTGCAGGTGCGTTTGGCCGTTTGTCCTGACCGCCGTCCTAGAAAAAGGGTTACTGACCAGTAGCTTTGGGTCGGGGCCGGAGTGCCACTGCAGGGCAGACAGACTTCGCCAGGCAGCCGAATTTCGCGCACATCCGTGCAAAACCATGGCTCCACCGGACTCCGTGCTGCCTACATTTGAGTACCCGGGCATTTGGCACGCAGAACCAAGTTTCTACTTTCTGCCCCGGCCCCGTAGACACACGAACAAAGAGGTTTTCATGTCGCTGCTCACCAGAGCCTTGTCCGTTACCGCCATTGCCGCCCTTACCTTTTCCTTGGCCGCGGCTCCGGCCCAAGCCGGAGTCGTTGAGATTTCTCCGCCGGGAGCCAACGACTGGTCCTGCAAACCGACTGCCGAGCACCCCTATCCGGTCATTCTGGTCCCTGGAACTTTCGAGAGCATGGAGAAGAACTGGTCCACCCTGTCGCCCTACCTCAAGAGCGCCGGGTACTGCGTTTTCGCCCTCAACTACGGCGAGACGAACGGCGTGTATGCGACCGCGCCAGTGGCCGAATCAGCGCAGGAACTCGCTCCGTTCGTGGATGCAGTGCGTGCCGCCACCGGCGCCAAGAAAGTGAATCTGGTAGGGCATAGCCAAGGCGGCATGATGCCCCGCTACTACATGGGCTTTCTCGGCGGCGCCAAATACGTCCATCAGCTCATTGGCGTCGCACCCTCCAACCACGGCACCGAAGGTGTGATCGTCCCGCCGCCGGGCGTTGTCCCGGATCCGGACTACACCGGCCTGGGCTGTGCCGCCTGCGCCGACCAGCAGGCAGGGTCGGCTTTCATGCAGAAGCTCAACTCCATCGGGGACACTGTTGCAGGCCCCTCCTACACCGTCATCTCCACGGTCCACGACGAAGTGGTCATTCCCTACAACAGCCAGTTCCTCAACGGTCCGGCGCGGCAGGTCACCAACATCACCATCCAGGACAAGTGCCCCGCCGACCTCTTCGAACATGACCAGGCGCCAAACGACCCTGTGGTGCACCAGTTCGTGGCCCACGCGCTGGGCAAGGTGTCCGGTCCGGCTGACCCGGCCTACCAGCCCAAGTGCCTTTAGCAGTGGATGACGGCCGGGGATCGGACCGGTTGTGCGGGGAAGGGCCGCGCAAGCTCAGCCGGACTTAGTCGCCTCAGGACTGGAGCGACTGCATCACGGACAGGTGCCCGGCGCGTGCCGCGACCAGGCACTTGGCCAGGTAGAAGGGCCGGGTCGCGTGCCTGACGTACTGCGTCAGCACGAGGACCGGATCCGGGGCGCGCAGGTCGAGCAGCTTGGCCCGGCTGGGGCCCACCTGGCTCAGGCCGATCTGGCATTCGCCCGGCCCCAGAACCCGGCCGAAGCGGGAGTTAAGGGCGGCGAGCAGCGTGGTGCCGCCGTCGTCGTCGATTTCCAATCGTGCGGGGGCGGCCTTGCCGACACGGAGCGGCCCGGCGGAGATGTTTTCCTGCAGGTGGGCGACGGCTTCGCCGTCGCGGATCAGGACCGATTCCCAGAGCCAGCAGTCGGCGCCGGGCTCGACGCCGACGCCGGGGGCGACGAACTCGGAGGCGGGCTGCCGTTCGCGCTGGATGCGTTTGATTTCAAGGTGCTGTCCGGGGCCGCCGAGGACTTCCTCGAAGGGGCGGATCCGTTCGATGCCGATGCGGGGGAGGGTGTCGGCGACGAACCGGCCGACGCCGCGGCGGGCCCGGATGAGGCCGTCCTCCTCAAGGAGCATCAGGGCTTCGCGGACCACGGTGCGGCTGACCTTCATGTCGGTGCCGAGGTCGGTCTCGGTGGGGAGCATGGAGCCGGGGGTGAGCAGGTTGTTGCGGATGGCCTCGGCGATCCGGGAGTAGACGGCAACCCGGAGCGGCGACCCGGCCTGGGCCTCCACCGGCTGGGACAGGAACCTTGCGGCGTCCTCGTGCACGTTATGCCTCGCTTAGATCTGTGGTTGATCCAGCTTAACAAGTGCTACGCGTTTGTTGGACAAGGTGCGAGCGCACGACAGCTAACTATCGACGCCCCTTCGGCCTGGGTCACCGCCTCACGCTGCCGGACGCCGCTGGATCCCCAGGCGGTCATGGTCGTGACAACAACACCTCATGACCGCCGGGGGCTACGCCGTTCGAGGTTCACCGCAGTGCTGATGGTCCTGGACTCATGCGCCAGCATGGCCTGAAGTTCCTGTAAAACAGCGCTGCCAGACGCTGAAAGGAGTTGCCCTACCTGCCAGCAGGATCTCAGGTCGTGCTGGCAGGTAGGCAGAGGAGTTGCGCTGGACAACATCAACGCTCCATGGAGCCCAGATCAGGGGTTGTAGCCGGCGCGCCGTCCACTAGGTCAAGAGGCAGACCGTGGATGCGCTGTATAGGGGGTTTGACCTATTCGCATCCGACGCCATCACCATTGCGGTCTAGGCCATAGATGTCAGATCCGACCACGGATACAGGTCCCCCAACGTAGGCGGGACCATTCCCGCTTCCTCCGGAGCAATCCACGTCTGAGGCGATCGGAACGCATGCTCCGGCATAATTGGGATCGCACCCCGAGGGAGCAGCGGGCGCCGGCGCCGGCACTGGAACTGCTGCTTGGCGGGCAGCTTCGGCAGCGGCTGCCTTTTCCTGTTCAGCTCGTGCCGCTTCTTCCTGCGCCGCCTTGTCCGCGGCGGCCTTATCTGCAGCAGCTTTTGCGGCCGCTTCCTGCGCTGCCTTGTCTGCAGCAGCTTTTTCCTGTGCTGCCTTCTCTGCAGCAGCCTTTTCCTGGGCTGCCTTGTCTGCAGCAGCTTTTGCGGCAAGTGCCGCGGCCGCCGCCCGCGCATCGGTGAGCTTCTTCGAGGCCGACTCTTCCATCCAAACCAGTTCCCCAGCATCGGTTTCCGTGCAGACGAAAACGGTCGGCGGGTACTCTTCAGTCGTGTTCTCCGTATCGCAGGAGGTCGTCGCAGGAGCAGTAGGAGTGGCCGTCGGGGACGCCGATGCTGAACTCGTGCTTTGCGACAACGAAGCGACTGGTGGCCCTGCACACGAGGCGACGGAGAGAATGGCGGCGCACGTTATCAACACGCTCATCATTGGCCGATTGGCGGTTCGCAGACGGCTCAGGACGGCGCCCGTCAGGGGACTCATCCTGTGCTCTTTATTTCGCGCGTCATTGCGACGAAAAGAAATATTCATTTGTTCCCCATAAAGCTGAAGTTGGTGCGAATTGCCTGCCGAGCGTAGCATTCCAGATTCAGTAAGAAACAGATGTTCCCCATGACAAAACTTGTCATTGACAATGCCGCGTAGCTTCAGCTCTGTGAAAATGTGTAACGCGATTCAGGATATTTGCGCCGGAGCAGTTGAGCCGTGCCTGAATGGTAAGCCAGTGCACCCCGGCTGCCTTGCCGGGTTCAGGCTCCTAAGTTGGCGAGGTGCTCGCGGAGCCCCGGATAGTTACTGTTCTGGGCCAGAACCTTTTCGAAGTCCTTGCGTGCCATCGCCCGCTTCCCCTCACTCAGGTAGGTTAGGGCCCGCTCGATCAGTGCACGCTGCCGGAGTTCCGCAGGCCGGGAGCGCACCCGCAGCGCTTCCTTGAACGCCTCGCGGGAAGCATCCGGGAAGCCCTGCACCCTGAAAGCGATGCCGCGCTGGATGAGGAGGTATGTGGCCGCCTCGTCATCGTTCTGGAGGCCCTCAGTGAGATCGACTACCTCATCCCATCGGCTTTGTGCCGTGTAAAGCTCAGCCAAAGAGACTGCGGAAACTGTGCTCGGCTCGAGTTGCTCAATGACGTCGACGGCTGAGGCGAGATTTCCCAGGTCCTGATGGATTTCAGCCAGCAGGAGTCCGATGAAGTCACGGTCCAAGGGAAGCGCCACGTCAATTCCCTCGGCAATCGGGAGATTGAAGGTGGCAGCCGACAGATACTTCCGAATGAATTCATCCGATGCCGGTTCATAGCCGCTATCGAAAAGCCAGGTCAACAGGTCGACAGCGCGTTGCCGGTCGCCCTTGGGCATTGCCACGAGCGTCGCCTCAAATAGGGCTGCGACTGGACGCGCTTGCTTGAATTCTGTTCCTATCCGTGGCAACTCGTTGGCATTGGGGCGTGCAAGCAATGCCCGGTGAAGTTCCTTCTCCCATTTGGGCGCGAAGAGTCCTGGAGTTGCTGGCTTGGGAGCTTGGGATTCGTGTCTCCCGGTCGCTCCAGGGCGGGCAGCGGCCGCGGATGGGCCCCGCCTGGTGGAACCAGTAGAAAGCGTCTTCACGTGTGAGAGTCCTGAGCCGGGAATACCTAGTGTGCGTGTCACACGACCGGAGGAATTTGCGGAGATTCTTGCTCCCCGGACGCCAGCGCTGAGGCCAACACTCTTTGGCGTTATCGTCATCCGTATCCCCGGTGCAATCTTGAACGACTTGCGAACCCTGAAACCCATGTCTTTCCCCTGTGTGTTTCCACTTCCCAGCCATGCAATCTCACAGCCAGAGGCCTGCGTGATTGACATGGTTCTAATCGATGAATGAAGCGTTGACCGAGAGAGGAAGCGAGACTAGTGTTGCGCGCCGAGGACCGAATGCGCGATCAGCATGTCCAGGCGCCGCACATCGACCTTCTTCCCCACCTTGATCTTGATGTGGCCTGCGCGGGTCCACATCTCCAGCTCAGCGTCGAGATCGAATTTTCCGGCGTTCTCCGAGGACCACATGTTGATGGCGGAGTAGGGCAGCGAGTACACCTCCACCTTCTTACCCGTCAGGCCCTGGGCATCCCGGACGATCATCCGCTTGGTCGTGAAAATGGCACTGTCCCGGAAGGTCTTGTACGCGGCCACGGGCTGCTCGCCCGGGAGCATAAGCTCCGTAACGTCATTGGGGATCGGGCATTCCTCGACGAACATCCACGTGGTTACTGCTGCTGCCTCCAAGGCTGCTCCTTTGATTGGTTCGGGCCAGCCCTCAGTGTCTCAGGCGGTCGACACCTCTCCGCGTTTCCGCGCCTTGGCGTGTCTCGTGGCGGGCTTTTCGGATCGATGCACAGGCGCCGCGTCCACTGAGGGAAGTGCAGGCTCAATGTCGTGGTCGGCCGGGCCAAAGCTGCCGCCGGCAAGACCTTCGCTGATCTTGCCGGAAACTTTGGCCGATCTTGCCTGAACGGGGTGAACATCGATTCATACCTGGAAGGAGTGAACATCATGGCTGACAACCAAGAATTGCTGGACTGGGTTTCCCCGCGCAAACAGCGGGAAATCGACAACCAGGCGGCATTCCTGCGCTATCTGCTGGAGCGTGAAGAGGCGCAAGGGGGTGGAAAATCATGAACGATTACGTTCCCCGTCCTCGGGAGCGGTATGACGCTCATTGGGTCATAAAACGCGACCTGGCGAACATCATCGCCAAGTACACCGAATGGGGCGACCACGAAACCGCCGCTGTCTACATGGAAGCACTGGCCCGCTACAACGGCGACTGAATCTGGCGCCTGCTCACACTCGCAGTCCTTCTTGACTGGTGCCCTGACGCGGGGGTCTGGGCTCACACGCCGTAGAAGCTCATGCGGGCCTCGACATAGCGTTCGCGGACTCCGAACCCCCAATCTCCTTGGGGTTCATAGGCAGCTTCGATGCTTCGCTTCCAGTCCGGAAGATCGCCAGAGGCTGCCCATGCAGCCTGTCTGGCTGCGCCGAGTGCGACGTATTCCCTGCTCGCCGGCACCTCGACGGGCAGGTTGAAGATGCTAGCCGCGGCCTGGCGCAGGGCCTGCGATTTCGAGCCTCCGCCAATCAGGAGAACCTTGTCCGGTGTGCCGCCGGACTGCCTCAGGACGTCGATGGCGTCGGCCAGTGAGTTCAGCACACCCAGCACCGAGGCGCGGGCGAGGTTCTCCGGAGTCATGTTGCTTCTGTTGAGGCCGGCCAGGGTTCCGCTCGCGTGGGGAAGGTTGGGGCTGCGCTCGCCGTCCAGGTACGGCAGCAGCGTGAGCCCGCCGGCGTCGCTGTCCGCGGACAGTGCCAGGGAATCCAGTTTGGCGAGGTCGACGTCGAGCATGGACGCCGTGGCGGCCATAACACGGGCGGAATTGAGCATGGCCAGCAGTGGCAAATGGGCGCCCGCGGCGTCTGCGAATCCCGCGATCGCACCTGTATGGTCGGGCATCGCTGATGCTGTGCTGGTGAAGACGGTTCCAGAGGTGCCGATGGAGACGACCACCTCGCCCGGGCGCAGACCGAGCCCCAGCGCTGCCGCCGCATTGTCCCCCGCACCGGCGGCAAGAACTGCGCCGTCGATGCCCCAGCCATTCTGCACGGTTCCCGCCTGCTCATTGGATGCCACGACTCGCGGAAGGCGCGGAACCCTTCCGAAGAAGCGTTCCAGCAGGTCGGCGCGGTAGCTGTTCGTGACCGGGGAAAAATAGCCGGTGCCTGAGGCATCGCTCCGGTCCGTGGTGAAGTCACCGCCCAGGGCGCCGTTCAGCCAGTCATGGGGGAGGACCACCTGGTCGACGCGGCTCGCGGCGTCCGGTTCGTTCCGCGCGAGCCACGCCAGCTTGGAGATGGTGAACGAGGCCACCGGGACAAGGTTGACGGCGTCGACCCACGCCTCGGGCCCCAGGGTGTCCCGGAGTCTGGCTGCCTCTGCTGCACTGCGGGTGTCGTTCCACAGCAGGGCGTCGTGCACAGGGCTGTTGGAGCTGTCGAGCGCCACCATCCCGTGCTGTTGGGCGGCGATGCCAGCAGCGGTAACCGAGCCGGCCAGGCGTTCCACTCCCGCGCCGTGCCATGCTTTGCGCAGCGCCGAGGTCCAGACCCGTGGGTCCACCGAGGTGAGGTCCGGATGGGCCGCCGCCCCCGAAGAGATGACATCTCCGCTGTGGGCGTCCACAGCGAGGACCTTGCAGGACTGCGTGGAGGAATCTACCCCTACGACAACACTCATTGACTGTTCTCCTCATCGATTAGATCAGTTAAGGCCTGGGCCAGCAGTGCATCAACGATCAACGTGGTGACAAAACCCGCCTTGGCCACAGCCAGCACGGCTTCTGCCCGTGCTTCCCCCTGGGCCACGGCGATCACCTTCGGCGTCCGCTGCAGCTGCTTGATGGTGACGGCGATGATCTGCTCGTCCAGCCCCGATTCAACCGGAACACCTTCTGCGTCGAGCAGCCGGCCCGAGCATTCGGCTACGGCGCCGGCCTCCACGGCTGCCTGGCGCACATCGGCGTCCGCCCGATCCCAGACGGTGGAGGTGCCGGGCTTCCAGGCACCGATTGCGACGACGGCCAAGTCGAGTGAATCGGCCCTTGCCAGGGCCCCGGCGATTTCCGGCTGGCGGCGCAAGCCGGCCGCCGTCGTCGTATCTTCCACCACCAGCGGCGCCCACAGTGGCCACGTGAGGCCCCCGCTCAGATGTCCCAGCCGCTGGATCAGCTCCAAGGGATTGCTGTCCCCGTCTGTGGGGAGAGCGCCGGCGAGCTGGACGACGTCGCAGCGGGGAAGCTCCCGGACCAGCCGCGAGGCCATGTCCAGGGTGCGGGACCACGAGATGCCCAGGGTCCCGTCCACCGGGGCCTGGCGGGAAAGTTCGGCGGCAGCCGCCCTCGCCAGGACGCCGCGGTCCTGGGCCGCATCCCCCGACGTGTCCGCGACAACCACCTCGCCTATCCCGAGTGAGGACTCGATGCGGCGGATGTCGGCGCCGGAGACGCGGGACGGGAAATGCACCTTGATTTCCACGATGCCCTTCTCGCGGGCCTCCGTGAGCAGCCGGGCCACCTGGAACCGGGAGACCCCGTAGCTGGCGCCAATTTCAACCTTCGAGCGGTTGTCCAGGTAGTACTCGCTGCTGATGCGCGCCAGAAGCTCGTCACGGGAAAGCTCGGGCATGTGCTCACCCCTCTCGCGTCCGATCATTTGAGTCTTGCCTCTTGCTCAAACGAGTATATATGACTAGAGTCACATAACAGATGAGCAATGTGAATTGCTCATACGAGCAGATGGAACCAGAAGAACCAAAGCTGCACTGCCCGACGCGAGACACCCTCCGGTCCACGGCCCGCAAAGCTGCGGCATGGGCTGGTACCCGATTTTTGAGCACATAGGAGTTCTTATGCGACCGACCATGCGCGCCGCCTCGATGGCCGCAGGTGCCCTGTGCATCGCCCTTTCCGGCACAGCCTGCGCAGGCGCCGGCGGCGGAAACTCTGCCGGCGACCCGAACAGCATCAACGTGCTGATGGTGAACAACCCGCAGATGGAGGACCTGCAGCGGCTCACCGCGGATAACTTCACCAAGGAAACCGGGATCAAGGTCAACTACACGATCCTGCCGGAGAACGATGTGCGGGCCAAGATCAGCCAGGAGTTCTCCAGCCAGGCCGGCCAGTACGACGTCGCCTCGCTGTCCAATTACGAGATCCCGTTCTTCGCCGCGAACGGCTGGCTCGCCCCGCTGGACAACGTGGCCAAGGATCCTTCGTTTGACCAGGACGACATCCTTCCCGCCTACACGGCGTCCCTCACCGGTGCGGACGGCAAGCTCTACGGCGAACCGTTCTACGGCGAATCCTCCTTCCTGATGTACCGGAAGGACATCCTGGACGCGAAGGGTCTGACCATGCCGGAAAAGCCCACTTGGGATGAGGTCGCGGAGATAGCCGCGAAGGCCGACGGCGCAGCCCCGGGGATGAAGGGCATCTGCCTGCGCGGCCAGCCCGGCTGGGGCCAGGTGTTCGCGCCGCTGACCACCGTGGTGAACACCTTCGGCGGAACCTGGTTCGACAAGGACTGGAACGCGCAGGTCAACTCCCCGGAATTCACAGCAGCGACCGAGTTCTACACCAAGCTGGTCCGCGAGCACGGCGAAGCAGGAGCCGCGCAGGCCGGGTTCACCGAGTGCCTGAACAACATGAGCCAGAGCAAAGTGGCCATGTGGTACGACGCCACCTCGGCCGCCGGAGCCCTGGAGGCCGAGACGTCACCGGTGAAGGGGAAGATCGGCTACGCCCAGGCCCCGGTGAAGGAAACCAAATCCTCCGGCTGGCTCTGGACCTGGTCCTGGGCCATGCAGGCGGCCTCCAAGAAGCAGGACGCAGCCGGGAAATTCGTTGCCTGGGCCAGCTCGAAGGAATACGAAGAACTGGTCGCCGCCAAGCTCGGCTGGGCAAAGGTTCCCTCCGGCAAGCGCATCTCCACCTACGAGAATGCCGAATTCCAGAAGGCGGCACCGTTCTTCAAGGCCGAACGCTTCGCCATTGAGAACGCCGACCCGAAAAACCCGGGCGCCCAGGAACGCCCGGCCGTCGGCATCCAGTTCGTCGGCATTCCCGAGTTCGCCGCCCTGGGCACGAGCGTCTCCCAGGGGGTCAGCTCGGCCATCGCAGGCCAGGGCACAGTGGCAGACGCGCTGGCCAAGGGCCAGGAAGCCGCAGAAAAAGTCGCCAAGAAGTACAAGCAGCCGTAACCGAACCGCAGGAGAATCCCATGACTACCGCAACGGCGCGCATCTCCCGCCCGGGACACAATGCAGCCACACCCTCACGAAACACCCGGTCGCGGGAACGCGCCCTGGCCTGGACGCGGCGTGCACCGCTGCTTCCTGCCCTGATCTTCCTCATCGTCGTCACCCAGCTTCCGTTCGTGGTGACCCTGATCATCTCGTTCCTGAACTGGAACAGCCTGAGCCCTGACAAGACCGCATTCGCCGGCGTGGAGAACTACGTCACGGTCCTCACGGACCCGAACCTGCGCCAGGCGATCTTCACCACTATCCTCCTCACCGTCTCGGTGGTCCTGGCCAGCCTGCTCCTCGGCCTGGGCCTGGCGCTGCTGCTGGACAAGAAGTTCATCGGCCGCGGACTGGCACGCACCCTGCTGATCGCACCGTTCCTGGTGGTGCCCGTGGCCGCGGCCCTCATCTGGAAGCACGCCCTCCTCAACCCCACCTATGGGCTGATCAACGGCATCCTGACCTGGATCTGGTCACTCTTCGGCAGCGCCACGGCGCCCCAGCTGGACCTGCTGTCCCAGGCGCCGATGATGGCCGTCATCGTCTCCCTGGTCTGGCAATGGACGCCCTTCATGATGCTCATCCTGCTGGCGGGCCTGCAGTCACGTCCCATGGACACCGTGGAAGCGGCCCAGATGGACGGCGCCACGCCCTGGGCGATCTTCCGGCACCTCACGCTGCCGCACCTGCGCCAGTACCTGGAGCTCGGCGGCCTGCTCGGGGCGATCTACATCGTGCAGAACTTCGACGCAGTCTTCACCCTCACCGCTGGCGGACTGGGGACGGCCAACCTGCCCTACGCCATCTACCAGACGTTCTACTTCGCCAACGAATACGGCCTGGCGTCCGCCGCCGGCGTCGTGGTGGTCATCGGCACCATCATCGTGGCGACCTTCGCCCTCCGCACCGTCTTTTCACTCTTCAAGAAGGAGGCAGCACGATGAGCACGCTCACCCCTGCCGCGCCCCAGAGCACACCCCCCGGCCCCACCGCACTGAACACCGGCACCCGGCGGGTCAGGCTCGGAAAGTTCGGGGGCAAGACCCGCATGGACCCCACCCGCAACAACACCGCTGCCGGTCTCGCGGCCTGGCTGCTGGCCCTGCTCTTCGCCGCCCCCGTCGTGTGGATGATCCTGACCTCCTTCCACTCCGAAACCGACGCCGCCACCAACCCGCCCTCCATCGCCGCGAACCTCACCCTGGACGCGTACCGGGAGTTCTTCGGGGAAACGTCCGGGGTCAGCCCGTGGCCGTCGCTTATCAACTCCGCCACCGCCTCGATCCTCTCCACGGTCCTTGTCCTGGCCCTGGCCATCCCCGCGGCGTATGCCCTGTCCATCCGGCCGGTAAAGAAGTGGACCGACGTGATGTTCTTCTTCCTCTCCACGAAGATGATGCCCGTGGTGGCCGCGATCCTGCCGCTCTACCTCTTCGCCCGAACCGTCGGAGCCCTGGACAACATCTGGTTCCTGATCCTGATGTACACGTCCATGAACTTGCCCATCGCGGTCTGGATGATGCGGTCATTCCTCGCGGAAGTACCGGTCGAAATGCTGGAAGCCGCCCAGATCGACGGCGCAAACCTGCTCCTGACCCTCCGCAAGGTCGTTGCCCCGGTGGCGATGCCCGGCATCGCCGCCACGGCCCTGATCTGCTTCATCTTCAGCTGGAACGAACTGCTCCTGGCCCGCGTCCTCACCGGCGTGGTTGCCGGCACGGCACCTGTCTTCCTGACCGGCTTCGTCTCAGGCCAGGGACTCTTTCTCGCGAAAGTCTGCGCGGCCGCCGTCGTCATTTCCCTCCCCGTGTTGTTCGCCGGCTTCGCCGCCCAGGACAAACTCGTCCAGGGCCTCTCCCTCGGCGCCGTGAAGTAACCAGCTCCCTTCGATTCCCAGAGGATTATTTTCGATGACAACATCTACCGCACAGTCCCCGGCCCTCGGACAGCCTGAGCTGCCGACCACGATGCGCGCCGCTGTCCTGAAGCGCCAGGGCGAGATGGTGATGGAAACCCTGGCCGTGCCGCAGCTGGAGGCCGATCAGGTCCTGGCGCAGGTCGCCGCCGTCGGTGTCTGCGGCAGCGACGTCCACTACTACGAGCACGGCCGGATCGGCGACTACGTGGTGGACCACCCGCTGATCCTGGGCCACGAACTCTCCGGCCGGATCGCCGCCGTCGGCAGCGCCGTCGATCCTGCCCGCGTCGGCCGGCGGGTCGCCGTCGAACCCCAGCGCCCCTGCCGCACGTGCAGGCAGTGCAAAGCCGGACGGTACAACCTGTGCCCGGACATCGAGTTCTACGCCACCCCGCCGATCGACGGCGCGTTCGCCGAGTACGTCACCATCCAGTCCGACTTCGCCTACGACATCCCGGACAGCGTCAGCGACGAGGCGGCCGCCCTGATCGAGCCGCTCTCTGTCGGGCTGTGGGCCTGCGAACGCGCCGACATCAAACCCGGCAGCCGCGTGCTCATCGCCGGGGCCGGCCCGATCGGCATCATCGCCGCCCAGGCCGCCCGGGCCTACGGGGCCACCGAAATCCACATCAGCGACATCGCCGAGGACCGCCTCGCCTTCGCGCTCGAGCACGGCGCCACGCACGCCCTGAACGCCAGGACCGACAGCGCCGAAGGCCTCGACGTTGACGCGTTCATCGACGCCTCCGGCGCCCCGCAGGCCGTCCGCGCCGGCATCAAGGCCGTCGGCCCCGCCGGACGGGTCATCCTCGTCGGGCTCGGGGCGGACGACGTCGAACTCCCCGTCTCGTACATCCAGAACCGCGAGATCTGGCTCTCCGGAGTTTTCCGCTACACGAACACCTGGCCGCTGGCCATCCAGCTCATCGCCGACGGAAAAGTGGACCTGGACATCCTGGTCACCGGCAAATTCCCCCTCGCCGAATCCGAAGAAGCCCTCAAGGCCGGCAAACAGCCCGGCCAGCTCAAAGCCATCGTCTACCCGGGCCGCTGACGGCCCGTCCCGAAAGGAAGAATCACGTGCAACCGCTCACAAACGCAACACTCACCGGACTCCCGGTGACCATGGGCAAACCGTCCTATGACCGATCAGCACTGACGGCAGGAATCGTCCATTTCGGCGTCGGCGGCTTCCACCGCGCCCATCAGGCCATGTACCTGGACCAGCTGATGAATGCAGGCCTGGCACATGACTGGGCCATCTGCGGCGTGGGTGTGCTGCCCGGCGATGCACGCATGAAGCAGGTAATGGATAAACAGGATTGCCTGTACACGCTCGTCGTGAAGAACCCTGACGGTTCCCGGGAAGGCCGGGTTATCGGCTCGATCATCGAGTATCTCTTCGCCCCCGACGACCCCGAGGCCGTCATCGAAAGAATGGCGTCCGACGCAGTCCGGGTCGTTTCGCTGACCGTCACCGAAGGCGGTTACAACTTCCACCACGTCACCGGCGACTTCGACGCCGAGAACCCCGATGTGGTCCACGATCTCCAGCCGGGCGCCGCGCCGCGCACCACCTTCGGACTCATTACTGAAGCCCTGCGCCGCCGTCGGGAACGCGGTCTGGAGCCTTTCACGGTGATGTCCTGCGACAATATCCAGGGCAACGGCGACGTCGCGCGGAAGATGTTCACCACCTTTGCCGCGCTCAAAGAGCCGGCTCTGGGCGCCTGGGTCACTGAAAACGTGCCCTTCCCCAACAGCATGGTGGACCGGATCACCCCCGTCACCACGGGCGAAGACCGCAGGGCCATCGCCGAGGAATTCGGGGTGGAGGACGGCTGGCCGGTGGTCTGCGAACCCTTTGAGCAGTGGGTGCTGGAGGACCATTTCAGCCTTGGACGCCCGCCCTTTGAAAAGGCCGGTGTGCAGCTCGTGGAGGACGTGGAACCCTACGAGCTGATGAAGCTGCGGCTGCTGAACGCCAGTCACCAGGGCATGTGTTATTTCGGCCACCTGACCGGCTACCGGTATGCGCACGAGGCGGCGCAGGACCCGCGGCTCTCGCGGTTCCTGCTCGACTACATGGACAAGGAAGCGACCCCGACGCTGCACCCGGTGCCCGGCATCGATCTCGACGTCTACAAGCGCACCCTCATCGAGCGCTTCTCCAACGAGTACGTCCGCGACACCCTGGCCCGTCTCTGTGCCGAGAGCTCGGACCGGATCCCGAAATGGCTCCTGCCCGTGGTCCGCGTCAACCTCGAAAACGGGGGAGAGATCCAGCGGTCAGCGGCCATCGTGGCCAGCTGGGCCCGGTACGCCGAAGGAACGGACGAACAGGGCAACCCGATTGACGTGGTGGACCGGCTCAAAGACACACTCATGGCCGCCGCCGCACGGCAGCGGCAAGATCCGCTGTCCTTCATCGCAAACCGGGAAGTTTTCGGGGACCTCATCGACAACGAACGGTTTGTCGCTGCCTACACCGACGCCCTGGCCAGCCTGCATCAGTATGGAGCCAAGGAAACCCTGCGCCGCCTAGACGCGTAGGTGTTTGGTGAGGGCCGAGAGCAGGGTGGTGCCGCCGTCGTCCTTTATTTCCAGGGCGCGGCGGCGCCGCGGCAGGCGAGGGAAGCTGGGTGCGGGCTGGAAAAACCCATGATCGGAGTGGACTAGGGGAAAGCGTCAGGTCTAGGGTGTGCGCCATATGGGGGGACCATCCAACTAAATTCTCAGCTCGGGGGGGCACATCATGCGACAGCGCAGTAGGTTGGGTTTTATTGCAGCACTCAGCACCTTTTCACTCTTCACTTTTGGACTTACCGGCGCCACCGCCGATCCGGACGGCCAGCATGGTTCCGATGAGGGACATCTCCTCGGGACCGGCGCCGCCGGAAACCTCACACTCCTTGACAACGTGGACGTAACCGACACGCCGGACCTGATCGCCGATGTCACCGTCTCACCCGACGGGAACACGGCGTTTCTCGCCAACTGGGGCGAGCCCGATTGCGCCGGTCCCGAGACCGGCGGTCAGACCAGCCCCGACGCCGGAGCGTACGTCATCGACATCTCCAACATCGAAACAGACCCCCAATCCGCAAAGCAGATTGGCTTCATCCCCTCCCACCAGGACACCCGCCCCGGTGAAGGAATGCAGGTCGTGGAAATAACCACCGCACAGTTCAGCGGCGATGTCCTCGTGATGAACAACGAGGAATGCGGCAAGAACAGTAAAGGCGGTGTGTCCCTGTGGGATGTCACCGACCCCGCCAACCCGAAAAAGCTGTCTGAACATTTCGGTGACATGGAGCCAGGAAGCCGGGACGCCAACCAGATCCACAGCGCCTTCGCCTGGGACGCCGGGAACAACGCCTACGTTGTAGTCACCGACAATGAGCAGTTCCCCGATGTGGACATCCTGGACATCACCAACCCGAAGCGGCCCCGCCTGATAGCCGAATACGACCTCAATGCCTTCGGCGTCAACCAGCCGGACCTGAACCTGACGGAATCTTTCCTGCATGACATGGTCGTCAAGCAAGTCAACGGCCGCTACATTATGCTGCTCTCCTACTGGGACGGAGGCTATGTCCTGATGGACGTCACCGAGCCTCCAAAGGCAACGTTCATCGGCGACACCGAATTCGCTCAGAAGGACCCTGAACTGTTCGAGTCCCTCGGCGTCTCACTGACCCCGGAAGGCAACGCCCACCAGGCCGAATTTAACGTCGACAGCCGGTTCTTCATCGGAACGGATGAGGATTTTGCGCCCTACCGCACCGACGAGTTCACGATCACGAGCGGGCCTAACTCGGGCGTCTACCGTTCGGGGATCGTCTCGGGAGGTCAGGCACCGGCCGTCCTGCCCGACCTGACCCTCAGTGGGCCCGTTGTCCACGGCGGCTACGGCTGCCCGGGCTCTGCCCCGCTGCCCAATCCCGAGAGTGTTCCGGGGTACGCGGAGTCGCTGCAAGCCGGTGATGAAAGCATCCTGGTTCTCCAGCGCGGCCCCGTCGGTGACCCGAGCGCATCCGAAGAGCCATGCTTCCCGGGTGAAAAAGCCCATGAAGCCGCAGTGGCAGGCTGGGACGCAGTTGTCTTCGTGAACCACCACAGCGGTGAGGCTGCCGGCGGAGCACCGTTCTGCGGCTCGGGTGCCTTCGTGGACGAGATCGTCGCCATCTGCACCACGCACGAAGCCTTCCACGCATTGTTCAACCGGGCACCGCTGACTCCTCCATGGACCTACCCGGAAGACATCGCGATCGGCACCGTGGGAGAAAGGATCAAGGTCGGATCGATCTTCGACGGGTGGGGTTACGTCCATCTCTTCGACGCCCAGACCCGGCAGGAACTGGACACCTACGCCATCCCCGAGGCGCATGATCCCGCACATGCGTTTGGTTTCGGAGACCTCAGCGTCCACGAGGTAGCCGTTGACCCCCAGGACGAATCCCTCACCTACCTGTCGTATTACTCAGGCGGGCTGCGGGCGGTACAGATCCAGTGCGGCGGCGTACCGTACGACTCGGATAATCCGCCGGCAGACTCCACAGGATGCGAGCTTGCTGAAGTCGGTAGCTACCTCGACCCTGCCGGAAATGATTTCTGGGGAGTCGAAACCTTCGTTGGAGAGGACGGCAGGACCTACATCCTCGGCAGCGACCGTGACAGCGGTCTATGGATCTTCCAGAATCCGTAAAAGTCCAGGAGAAATAAGGAAGGGAGCGGGCAAACCGCTCCCTTCCTTATTTCGTTGACGCTAAGAGCAACACAAGAAGGCTTTGGCTGCCGCAGACTATAAGCAGCAGAATGTTCTGCACTCGATCGGGCTTCCGGTCGGCTTCGTCCAAAGCGGGCAAAGGCCAGAGGCTCTGCGGCAACTGTCACAACGCCTCGAAAAGGAATGCCGATTGCAGATGAACAAACGGACGCTGAAAGAAGACGGGTTCACCGGATTCCGATCGTTCGAGCAACTGGACATCAACCGCGTTCCGCAGGGACCCGGCATCTATGCAGTGCTCAAACCCGAAGGCTTCGAGCGGATGTTTCTCGCAAAGAGCGTTGGAGGCCGCTTCAAGAGGCGGGATCCATCCCTGCTTCAAAGCGTGCTGGAAGCCGAGTGGATTGAGGACGCGGATGTCCTCTACATAGGAAAAGCAGGCCCTGGAAGCACCGGCAACCGCGGGCTGCGGAAGCGCATTCAGGAGTTCTCAGATTTTGGCCGCGGGAAGCCCGTTGGCCATTGGGGCGGGCGGCTCCTCTGGCAGCTCGCCGACTCCCAGGCATTAGTCATCGCGTGGAAGGAGTTCGCACCAGCCGAGGTCAATCCTGCCGAAGCCAGATATCAGGCGGAGTTCGTCAGAACTTATGGAAGATTGCCTTTCGCCAACCTGGTCCAGGCCAGGGCGACGGGAGTCTGAATGCCTGAGCGGCAATAGGACGCTCAGGCGGGAATGTGCCGGATTCTCATAGCTGCGAACACTCCCGGAAGGTAGGGCGCATGCCTTCCACAGCCGACGACCGAAAGACCGGCAGCCGCCCGCCCTACTGCCCTTTGCTTGGCGTTACGGTGCTTTGTCTGGCGACAGGGCATTCAGCCTTGCTTTTCTGGCTGCCGCTACGAGTTCCAGGTCGTAGGCAATCAGCACGTCCGTCTGCAAGCGGATAGCGGTGGCCAGATGGATGGCGTCGGCGCTGCGCAGCTTTCCCGGCATGGCGGCGGCGTAGGTCGGACAGCATTTTCCGCGGTGTCCCCCTCGGATGTCACGAGGCGCAGGAGGCTCGCGCCCCGAGCCCGCGGGCAAGTTCGCTGATGCTTGATACGGAAAGGTCCCAATCGCTCTCCGGTGCCAGGTCTGCTGCCTGGCCAGGGCCATATTCGGTGGGGCGTGCGACGAACGCCGTCGCCAATCCCGCCTCCCGGGCAGCATGCAGGTCGTCGTTGTGGGCGGCGGCAAGCATCACTTCACCGGGCCGGAGATCCAAGACTTCAGCTGTTCGAAGGTAAGCCCGGGGCAGCGGCTTATAGGTGCGGGTCAGGTCCGAGCCGATGATCACATCCCACGGCAGGCCCACATTCCGGGCCATGTTTAGCAGCAGGGAGGTGTTGCCGTTGGAGAGGGGGCCTACGATATAGCGGCGGCGGATGGCGGCCAGGCCCTCGACGCTGTCCGGCCATGGCGGCAGGCGATGCCACGACTTGTTCAACTCCTCCAGTGCCCGTAAGTCCAGCCGGTCCGGAGTGAAGCCGTGGCGGCGGAGCACGTGGTCCAGGTTCTCGCGGTGGAGCGTATCCAAGGTGGCGAATTCACGGGATCCGGAGCGGATGGCCTCCATCGCCGGCTGGTAGAGGGCGCGCCAGTCATCGGCGAACGTCTCGGCGTCAAGGTCCTGCCCGTGTGCCGCCGCGAAGGTGGCCGCCTGCCGGGCAATGCCCGTGCGCCAGTCCACCACCGTGCCGAAGGTGTCGAAGAGGACGGCGCCCACCTCGCACCCGGTTGATGGTGAGTGGTAGGGCTGGAACCCCATGTTCTGTCTCCTTTGCTGGCTTCGCTAACCGTTAGTCTGGCAGCATGCGAACTGATTTCAGCCCGGCCGTCACGTCCGCCCGTGATTTTTATCGGTTACTCACTGCGGTGGTGGTGCCCCGGCCCATCGCGTGGGTTTCCAGTGTCTCGCCGGCGGGCGTTGACAACCTTGCACCGCACTCGTTCTTCACTGTGGCGTCCACAAATCCGCCCATCGTGCAGTTCACCTCGGTGGGGGAGAAGGATTCGTTGCTGAACATCATGGAGTCAGGAGAGTTTGTGGTGAACCTTGCCCCCACCGCGCTGCTGGAGGAGGTAAACGCCACCGGCACCAATTTCCCGCCGGATGTCAGTGAGTTTGATGCCGCCGGCCTGACCCGCGAGCCGAGTCTCACTGTGGGTGCGCCTCGGGTCAAGCAATCGCCAGCGGTGCTCGAATGCCGACTCCACTCCGTCCTGGAGATGGGAGACTCCACCTTGGTTTTCGGCCAGGTGACGCACGCTGCGGTCAGTGACGCCGTGCTGGGCGGCAGCCACCCGCGAATTGACCTCCTGGAGCCGCTGTCCCGGCTGGGCTTGGACGAGTGGGGCACACTGGGCGCCGTCCACGACCTCAAGCGGATCCGGCTCAAGGACTGGCCGGGTAATTTTCGTCCACAGGCTTAGGGCCGGCTCAAGCCGGCCGCTAAGAAAGCCCCTCGCCTCAAGAGAGGGAAAGGGGTGATGACAGGCCACCCCTTTCCCTCCAGACATGCGCCGGTCAGCCGAGACCGAGTTGGACAAACAGGAACCACACGAGGAGCGGCACCACGCCGATCATCGCGATGGCCCACAGAAGCAGCGCGCGGAAGAACATGCGCTCGTCCTTGGGCTGCGCGCTCGCCATCAGCAGGGCACCGCTGGTGGACATCGGGCTCACGTCAACTACCGAAGAGCTGATGGCGATGGCCGTGACTACGCCGATGGGGGTGAGCAGCGGATCCATGGCGATCGGTTCGACTACCGGGCTGATGACGCCGAGGGTGCCGGTGGTGGAAGCGAAGGCCGAGACGATGGCCACCACATAACTCGTGATGAGGGCGGCAAGGGAGCTGTTGCCCAACCCTGCGATGCCTTCCTGCAGCTCCTTCAGCGCACCCATCTCTTCCAGCATGCCCACGTAGGTGACGATGCCGGTCACCAGGATGATCGCGGACCACGGCATACTTTCCACTGCCGGCTTCTGCACGCCCGAGTCAAGGACGATCAGCACGGTGGCAATGACCAGCGAAGCGACTCCGACATCCATGCCCAGGACGGTGGTGAGTACCAGCAGGGAGGCGATGCCCACCAGGGTGAGGATCCGCATGGGGGTTGCGGCTACCTTCTCGGGGCCGGTCTTGACGGCGTTTCCCGTAGCCGTAAGAGCGTGGGCCGGGGCGGTGAGCACAGCCGTTCCCGAGCCGGACGGATCTGACGCGCCGCGTCCAGCGGGAGCGTCAGCGCCGCCGTCGTGCTTCGCACCGCCGGCCTCAGCGGCTTGGTGACCCGCGGCCCCCTTGGCCGCGCGCCGCTTCATGATGGCCTGTACCAAAACGTAGGCGAGTACGGCCAGGATGGCATTGAAGACGAAGCAGTAAGCGTAGAGCTTGAAGGAGCCGTCCGCGGCTCCCGCGCCATCCAGCATCTTGTTGGCCAGCACGCCGAAAGGGTTGACCGGTGAGAATGCGCCAGCGTTGGCGCCTTGGACGATTACGAGGCCCATGGCCAGCGTGCTAATGCCGAACCGCATGCCCAGGGCCAGACCCACGGGGGCCACGATCGCGATGGCTGCAGGGGTGAAAGCTCCGGCCGAAGCCAAAGCGGCAGTCAGCAGGAACATCAGGATCGGGACCAGAATTTTCCGGTCGCCCGCGAGCCGTTCAGCCCAGTAGGCCAGCAGGTCAATCGTGCCGTTGATGCGCACAATGGCGAAGAGCAAAGTGGCGCCGACCAGGATGAAGAACAGTCCGGCGGGGAACTGGCCGATGACGTCCTTGATGGACATGCCCGCCAAGAGCGTTCCCACGCCGAATGCGGCGACGGTGGCCAGCAGGCCGGCGTTGATCTTGGTGAAGGATCCGATCGCGAAGGCGGCCACTAAGACCAGGAATGCAATGAGTGATAGGGACATGGTGCCAGCCGCCTAGGAGTTGGCGGAGGTGAGGACGCCGGCGCCGGAGAGCAGGCTGCCCGCTCCGGCGATGGCGGGCTGGTGTCCGAGCGCCTTGAGGATCTCGTAGGTGGTGGCCGTGGCCGCCGTGATGACGGGCAGGCCGAGCTCGTCCTCCACCGCCTGGACGGCAGCCAGTGACGGCATCTGGACACAGGCGGAAAGCACGACGGCGTCCGCGCCTTCGCGCTGCAGGCTGCGGGCAAGCGCGGGGAGGTTCTGCGGGTCAAGGCAGCCGACCTCGAGGTTGTCCGCTACCTCGAGGCTGATGGCGTCCAGCACCGTGATGCCGGATCCCTCGATGTAGTCCACCACCATCTTGGTGAGCGGCTTCATGTATGGGGTGATCATGGCCACTTTGAGTGCGCCGATTTCCTGCAGGGTGCGGACCAGGGCGCCGGCGCTGCTGGTCACCGGGGCAGGGTGCCCGTTTCCGGCTGCGGCGTCTGCAATCACTGTCTCCGAACCCTCGTGAGCTCCGGGGCCCTGGGCCATGACGGCGACAAGGCAGGCGTAGGCAATGACGTCCACATCGGCGTCGGAAACCGCCTCCGCGCAGTCGGCTGCCTTGCCCACCATGGCCAGGAGCTCTTCCCGGGTGACTTTCTTCATACCGGCGCGGGCAGAGTGGAAGGTGTAGTTGTGGCCGGTTGCCTCGGCCTGCCGGCGGAACAGCTCTGGCAGCTCCGTCTCCATGGTGGTGTTGGAGCTTGGGACGATGAGTCCCACCCTGGACGAGCCCGGGCGCTTGGGTTCCGGCGCGGTTTCGCAGGTGGTTTCGAGGGTGCTCATGATTTCTCCACGTCTTTGTGCTGGGGCTTGATCAGGGAAACCCACTTGGTGGGTTGTGTTCCCATGATGTGGGTCGCTCGAATAGAATGTCAAATAGGTCACGTTCCTGTGGCCCGGCTTCCAGCTGACTAAGCTGGAGGCTGCTCGAGGAGAAGCAGTGAAGCGAAGGGACGTCAACGGTGGCAACGGAACCGGGAGTTGGGGGCCCACCCCTGCTGGTCCTGCACAAGGTGGCGGAGATCCTGGATTGTTTCTCTGTCGAGGCTCCGGAGCCAACGCTGCAGCAGATCATCCGGAAGACCGGCCTGCCGTCCAGCACGTGCCAGCGCCTGGTGCAGAACATGCTGCGGGAGGGCTTCTTGGACCGCGACGGGGACCGGTACCGGATCGGCATCGGGCTGGTCCGCTGGGCCACCCCCGGGACGTTCGGGCTGGACGTGGTCCGGCTGGTGAAGCCCGTTTTGCAGCAGCTGCGCGATGAGACCGGCGAAACGGCATGCCTGTATGTCCGGGACGGGGCGTTCCGGACCATCGTCGCCGTGGCGGAGACGCGCCACGTGGTAATGCGGCCCTTCATGGTGGGGATGGTCATGCCGCTGCACGCCGGAGCCCCGGGCAAAATATTCCTGGCCTTTGATCCGGAGGCCTGGGGCGCCCTGGAGGAGCACGGCCTGGACCGCTTTACGCCCGACACCCCGAACTCCGTCGAGATGCTCCGGGAGCAAGCGAAGGTGGCTAAGGAGCAGGGATTTTATGCGGCTTTCGGGGAACGGCATGAAGACGTCGGTTCAATCAGCGCACCCGTGTTCGACCACGCCGGCCGCCTCGCCTGTGCCATAGGCCTCGGATTTCCGACCCAGCGGATCGCGCCCGCCGACGTGGAACGGCTAGGGCCGGTGGTGGCCCGGGCCGGCCTGGGAGCCAGCCGTGCGCTGGGGTATGACGGCCGTCAATCCGACGGTTAAGGCTGCTGTGGAAGGCCGGCTGGTTCCACAGGCTCAACCACCGAGGTGCTTGAGCGCCCAGTCCCAGCGGATCAGCTCCTGTTCGAGGCGGACAGCGGTCCCGTAGCTGTCATCGCCCAGCGACTCATACAGCACAGCTTCCTCGGCCGTCAGCCTGGACAGCGCCACCCTCGACGGCGATGGCTCCCGCCCCCAGGCATCGCGGTGTGCGAGCAGTGTTTCCTCATCCATCAGCACGCTTTCCACATGCGGGTGCACGGCGCGCAGCTGGTCCAGGATCCGGAAACCATGGGTGTCTATATCGCCCCAGTACAGGACTTTGCGGTCCCGCAGCCACGCCGCATCCCGCAGGGACGAGAAACCGTACCCGGCGCCGTAGAGGGCCACTGTGCCCGGCCGATCAGGTAATGCGAGGAAGTTGACCTGGTTCTCGGTTGTGATCACGGTGTGCACGGGCAGCTGCAGTTTACTGAATGCCTCCGCTGTCACCGTGAAGTCGTGGGCGTCACCCAGAGCACCAAGCGTGGAATCCAGGAGCCGGAACCGGACCAGCTCCGGCGGATGCAGGAAGCCGTGTCGCGCGGCGAAGCGCGCAGCCGGGGTGCGGCCAGCCGGACCAGCCAGGGCCGCATCCTCCACCGCCCCGATCACAGGCTCATCGTCCGCCCGACCCGTCTGAGCATCTGCGAGCCCGACCCGCAGCAATGCGACCATCTCGTCGATGACCTTCCGGTGCGCTTCGATGAACTTCGTATGCACACCTGGCAGGCTGAGCTGCCTCAGGTAGATTCCCGGCGACGGGTTGTCCCGCAGCCACAGCGCCACGCGCGCGCCCTTCAGCGCGGCTTCGTCCAGTTCCAGGAGCTGCAGCGGCCGCTTCAGCGCCCAGCTTCGCAACGCCTCGCAGGCCGTTGCGTCCAGCTCCGCCAAACCGGCCACAAGTCGGCGGAACCGCGCGGCTTCCTTGGCCTTGCCGGCGAAGGCGACCTCATCCTCGGCCGTCTCGAAAACTGCCGCTGCCGGCAGCCGGTTGGAGCCGATGGTGGTCCGGCCGACCTCGACCGTCTCGAGACGGTAGGGACCCGCCCCGGCGGACAGTTCAGCGGCCCAGCTGCGGGCCGCAGCGTAGTCACTGAGCAGCTCCGTAGCCGTCGGGCGTTTCAGCGTCCGACGGCGGGGATAGACGTCCGTTTCTTCCAGCAGCTCCCGCAGCAGCGCACCGCTGTTCCACGCCTTCAGCGACAGCGCCCGCAGCCCCGCGATCGTGGTCCAGGACAAGGGTTCACCCGGCATGCCGGTCCCGTTCGTCGCGGTATTCCTGGATGGTCATGTTGCGCAGCTGCGAGTCGTCGCCGGTCGTGTTCGCCACGAATCCCACGTGCGAGATGAAGGGCTCGATCACGTGGATCTTCTGCAGCGGCGTGACGATCAACAGCTGGAGCCTCATGCGCTGGAACAGCTCCAGGCCGTACCGCGCGGACTCGTCGGACCCACGCCCGAACGCTTCGTCAATCACCACGAACCGGAAGCTCCGGTCGCTGTGGGCCTTCTTGCCCGCACTCCCAGCACCGTTCCCCGGACCGGAAGCCAGCCCGAATTGGAACGCCAGCGCCGCCGCCAGGATCGTGTACGCCAGCTTCTCCTTCTGGCCGCCGGACTTGCCGCCCGAGTCGGTGAAGTGCTCGAACTCCTCGCCCGTCTCGGTCCACTTTTCCGACGCCGAGAACGTGAACCAGTTCCTCACGTCCGTGACCTTGGCCGTCCACCGCTCATCCAGCGTGGTCAGGCCCTCCCGGCCCCGGAAACGCTCAATCAGCCGCTCCACCTGCAGGTACTTCTGCTCCGAGTACTGGTCCTCGTCGCCGATGGTCCCCTCCGAACAGGCCCGCAGATCAACGCCGAACTCGCGCACGTCCTGATCCGTGGTGTTCTGGTGTTCCAGCTGGATGTGCCGCCCCGGGTTGTACTCGATCCCCGACAGCGACTGGTTGATCTCGCCGATCCGGTTCACAATGTCCTGCCGCCGGCTGTCCAGGAACGCGTTGAACGCCACCACCTCGTGGATGGTGTTCTGGTTCAGCGACTCCTTGAAGTGGGCCTCGAACCGGGGAAGGTCGTTGCCGACCAGCTGCTCCAGCAGCCGGTTGTAGTCCGCGGCGGCCTCGAGGGCGGCGTCGATGTCGGTGGTCTCGTTGGGGTACTTGTTGCGGAAGTCAGCCATCAGCCGCACGGTGCTTTCCGCCGCCCGGGCGATGCGCTTGGACAGCGCATCGATGGCGTCCGTCAGTCCCGAGCGGACGGAGCTTTCCACCGCGCCGGTGTTCTTGTACGTCAGCGTCTTGTCGCTGAGCGCTCCAGCGGTGAGGCGTTCGACGGCGGCCAGCACTCCGCCGTCGTCCGTCAGCGGAGTCTCGGCGAGAATGCCGCGGCATTCCTCGATCGCTTCCGCGATGTCCCTGGAATCCTTCTCGTTGGCGCCCAGGCGTTCACGCAGCTTGCCGGCCTTATCCTCCAGCCGCTCCAGCTCCGCAGCCACGGCGGACTCGTTCGCCGTCAGCTGCCTCAGCACATCGCTGGCGGTTTCCAGCTCCAGCTTCTCCGCCCTGAGCTCCTCGACCCGCCGGGCCGTGAGCTGCCAGCTGATCTCGCCGAAGTCCGCCACGGAGCGCACGGTGCCGAGCTGCTGGTTCTGTCTGCCCAGATCACCCAGCGACGCGGTGACCTTCTTCAGCTGGCTTTCGGTGACCTGGAGCTGGCCCTTGAGCTCGTCCTGCTCGGCGAGGAAGCGGCTGATCTTGTCGTGGTTGTCCCAGCCGAGCACGTAGTTGCGCCGGTCCGTCAGTTCCCGACGGTCGTCCTTTTCGTGCCTGCCACGGCCTCCCTTGAGCTGCCCATTCACGGTCAGCGCCTTGGGATAGCGGCGGAAGTCCTCGAGGGTATCGCAGCAGACATGATCGAACCGGGTGGCAAGTTCATCCAGCAGGAAGTTGCGGAACGGCGTGCCCGGCTTGATGGTGATCTTGGAAGCGAGGGTGCCCGCCGCAGCTGTCTTGGGCGCGGGGGATTCCCCGATCTTGAGGTACACCAGGCGGCCGCGAAGGTTGTTGGTGTCCACCCAGCTGCTTACCGCCGCATAGTGCTCGGCCGGCACCAGCAACGACAGTGCGAACCCGTGCAGCGTCCGTTCCGCCGCACCCTCCCACGCGCCCTCGCCGTCACGGACCCGCAAAAGCTCGCCGGCATACGGCAGCGCGGTGTCCGCGATCCCGGTGCCGTCACACAGCCGACGGCGGAGCTCCAGCTGGGGGAGCGGCAGCAGGTTGGGGCGGGACTGCAAGCTGCGCAGCTCGGCGCCGATCTCGGCCAGCCGCGCCGTCTGCTCGGTGCGGGCGATGGTCAGCCCGGTGCGGCTCTCCTGCAGTTCATCTGACTGGGTGCCGAGGTCCGCTTCGACCTCTCCGAGACGGGCCCTGTTGCCGTCGAAGAGCACGCGGTCCTCCGGAGACCGGAGTCCCAGGTCCGCCGCGGCGGCAGAGTACGTTTCGAAGCGCTGCCGCTGGGTCCGGGACTGGTCAGCGAGCCGCGCGACCTCCGCATCGATCGCAGCCAGCCGGCCGCCGCCATTGGTCCGGATATCCTCCTGAACGGCGGACAGTTCGTGCCGCAGCGCGGTAATCCCGGTGCGGAGTTTCGCGCTGTCTTCCCGGTACCGTTCCCCGGTTCTTTCCAGCTCCGACTGGTGCTCCAGACTCAGCTGAAGCTTCCGGTTGGTGAACCAGGGATGCAGCTGGTCCCGCTGCCCGCGGGCCAGCTCATCCTCGAGGCTCAGCTGCGCGTGCTGGGCGGCGCCGTTCCGGATCGGCGTCAGAAGCGCGATCTGGTCCTTGGCCCGCAGCACCGCGTCGTGGGCCTTCTTCAGGTCATCGAAGTGGTGGATGAGGTTGCTGATGCGGGCCGCAACGTCATCCTCCTCCAGCATGTTGGTGCGCACGAAGGAGGTGATGTTCTCCACCTGCTTCATCGACACGGTGCGGTGGAACAGGTCCATGGCCTGACTGCCGCTTATGCCGAACTGGCGTTTAAAGGCCGCCGCGTAGGGCTCAAAGGTGTCGTGCACAGCAGCGCCGGCCGCGCGGAGCTTCTTTTTTAGCTTTGCCGGCTCCTGGCCGAAGTTCGAGAAGTCGCCGGCGATCGTCTGGTCCGCCTCGGCCAGGGAGTAGAAGCGGCTGGGAGTGCCCGCCTCCTGTGTGGCCCACAGGGTGATGGCCAGGGTGACCGATTTGTCCAGCACGGCGTTGTGGAAGACGGCGAGCACCACCGTCAGGGCGCCCGGGCTGCGCAGTGCCACGGGTTTGGAGTACTCGCCGCCGGTGCTGCGCGTGCTCTTGTGGAAGCCCCGCACATAGGACATCAGGGAGCGTTCCTTCTTCTGCGCGCCCGCGGCCTTGTTGTATTCGATCCGGTTGGCGGGCAGCAGCAGGGTGGTGATGGCATCGACGACGGTCGACTTCCCGGAGCCGATGTCGCCGGTGAGCAGGCTGTTGGCGCCGTCCAGGCGGAAGGTCCGCACTCCCTGGTGGAACGTGCCCCAGTTCAGCAGCTCCAGACGGTGCAGCCGGAAGCCCGGGGGAGTACCGCCATCGTCCGACTTTTCTTCCAGGCTGAAGAGGGTGTCCTGCAGTTCCGCACTCATTTGCCGTCCAACTCCGTTGCCGCTGTCCCTGCGAGCGACGCGTGGTAGTCCGCCAGGCGGGCGTCGAACTCCTCGAGCCACTGGGCGTCCACGAACGCCTTGAGGATGCGAGCCACCTCGTACGTGCCGGGCTGTCCGCGGAGCTTCCGCAGAAATCCGAGTTCCACCACCTTCTTGATATCGGTGGCGAGCCGGTCCATGATCCTGGCCTCGTTGCTGGATTCGGGCAGGAACACCGCGACCATGTCGGCAATGTCCTGCTCGGTCATGATGAGCCGGAGCTCGCTGCTGTTGGTGTCGAATTCGAGCATGCGGCCGCGCAGGAGGGCGAGCAGCAGGCTGACGTTAAAGGTCAGTTGCCGGCGCGGGATCAGCCGGGGAAGCGTGCCGTCCTGGTCCTCGCGCGACTTCAGGAACGCGTAGCCTTCGGAATCGTCCAGGATCAGGTCCAGCCCCAGCACGGAAACATAGTCGCGGACCTGGGAGGACAGACCCAGCAGCGACTGCCAGAGCTTCTCATCGCCTTCGGCGTAGAGCACGCCTTTAAAAAGCCGGGTGACGACGCCGGGAAGCTCCTCGGGCGTCCGGGTTTCCATGGTCGCGTCCGATGCTTCGACCGGGTTCATGCCGGCCTTCCGAAGATGATCTGCTCGATAGTTGCTTCGCGGATACTGCCGTCCGGCAGGTGCCAGGAGACCTGCTGCGTGGCTTCCGCGTAGATGCTCGCCCAGTCCGACTCCGTGGCCAGCTGGTAGTAGGTGAGGATCTCGGCAAGTCCCTGGGATAGGGGGTAGGCGGCAGTGACCTCCGCGAGGGTGGCCTGCTCCGCGTCGGCGAGGACCGCGTCGATATTGGCTTTGAGGCGATCCTTATCCACGTGGAACTGGCTGAACAAGGCACCGGCGTCCACGTCCGCGTCGTCTGCAGTCAGGATTTCGTCATCCACCATGACCCTCCGGCTCGGCTCGTACAGCGGGCGTTCGAACGGCAGGGTGATGTCAACCGACGGCGCGGCGATGGCGATGAAGTCTCCCGACGGCGGCTGCTCGCGTGTGGCGAGTGCGCCGGACTCGACGCTCCGGATCAGCTGCATGATGCGCCTGTTTTCCAGGAACACCTTGTCATCCAGCAGGCGCCGCATCTGCTGGGATAGCTGGCGGACGGTTCCCTGGGTCTGCTCGACGGCGGGCAGCCAGTCCTGGTGCAGGTTGGTCACGGCATGGAGGTTGTCCACTTCGGCAAGGGCTTCGATGTGTGTGGCGCGCTCCAGGAGTTCCCGCAGTTCTGTGCGTAGCTGCGGGGACATGAGGTAGTCCCAGAAACCCTGGAACGTCCTGCCCTGCAGCGAACTGCTGATGTCCTGCTGATTGGCAAAGATCGACTCCAGCAGCTCGCCCTGCGTGCCGTCCCACGTGGCAATCTGCTCGCGGACCTGGCGGTCCAGCTTGCGGAAGTTCTGTTCGACCTCCCTGAAATCGGAGAGGAGATCCTTCGCCAGCGTGGTCAGCTGCTGGAAGTGATCCATCGCTTCCGGGGCAGTCATGACTCGGATATTGCCGCTGCGGATGCGCTCCATCTCGGCATCGATGCCGTCGCGCTGCCGCTGGAGTTCGTTGAGCCGAACCTCCGGATCCCTTTCGGACTGCTGCACCAGCTGTTTGAGCACAGCGAAGATGCTGGTGAGCCGGGACTGGGTGGCCACGAAGTCCCGACCGCGCAGGCTCTCCACCCAGCGGACCACGTCCTCCGTGGCGGGGGTGAGGTCGTAGCGGGGCTCGTCCTGTCCCTGAACGTAGTACTTGCGCAGCCAAGCCCTTTCGGGGGCTGCCCAGTCGTCCAGGTACTCGGACGCCTGGCGCGGGAACTTGTCCTCACCATAGGCATCCCGCAATCCGAACAGAACGTCGTCGAGGCTGTCGATGAGCTGCTGGCGGCCGAGGTTGCGCTGGTTGGGGACGGTGAACGCCGCCATGAAAAAGGAGATAGCGAGCGGGGCGTTCTGGGCGCGGAGCAGGGACCAGCCTGCATGGTTCTCACGCAGGGCGTTGATTGCGTAGTAGTCCATCCGGTCCTCTGTGTTCTGCAGCTCACATACCGTCAGTTCACTCTAGTGGGAGCCGCGGACATTTTCTGTGGAGCATTGTTGGAGCGCAGGACGCGCAGACGGTCAGGACACACTCGTATATCAGCGGAGTTCTGCCTTTCGCAGGCCTTCGGCCCGGTCCCAATGCTCACGCAACAATCCAGCGAGGCGTTCGGGCTCGATCCGGTGCGGGGGATCGAAGTGATGTCGTTCGTCGAAAACCTCGACGCGGAAGTCAGGGAAGACAGTCGAGAGCCGCTGGGCAACCTCACCGTAGTCGTCCGGGTTGCTCTGGCCGCCGAGGGCGAAGAACACCGGCTTGTCGAAGCGGGCCAGCCGTGCCCGGTCCAACTCATAACTCGTGAACGTCTGCAGGAACGCCTTAATGCCGGCCGGCCGTTTGGCCATCCACGGCGGCGGGGGACCCGGAGGCGGTGGCGGAAGGACGACGTCGGGCCTCACCCCCAACCTCATGAACGCGGGCATGAACTGCGCCGGAGGCAGCAATTCCAGTTGGCCGTACTTCTTCCAGACCTCCGCGTGCGCAGGGCTCCAGTCCCAATTTCCTGCCCAGGCAGGCTCGAGCAGGGCCAAGCTCAGTAGGCTCTTCGGATGTTCGGCCGCGAAAGCCAGCGCCGCCGCTCCGCCCCCGGAATACCCGACGAGGTGAAAGGTCTTCCAGCCGAGAGCGTCGGTTGCGCGCAGGACGCCGTCAACCTCGGTGTCCAGGCTCCAGTCGCGCGGAGGCACATCGCCTGCGTAGAGTTCCAAGTCTTTGGCGACGGCCTGGACGTCCGGTCCCAAGGCCTCCATCAGCGCGCCATAGGCAGGTAGGGCGGGGAGCACGGCTCCCGGAAGCAGGATGGCCCGAATCGGTCCCATGGGAGGAGTTTACGCCCGGAGCGACAGCCACAGCGGAAGTTCTCGGGCAGCTGGCGCCCCAGCTCGGACGGTCCCTTGGCCGCCGTCGAGCCCGTGGCTTCGGGTGTCATAGCGCTTTGCCTGGCGGCTCAACGAACTGCGCACGTCCAGGCCAAGTAGCTGCTGGACGAGGGCAGGCAGGAACTGCTGATCTGCGAGTGGCTGGCGGAGCGAAGACAGGTAGTGAGTACTCTGGCCCGATGTCCCGTTGGGTCCGTAAGCTCCGATCCACCACGTCTGGGCTCAGCAGACACGGCTTGTGCGTTCCAGTATTGGCCTGCCGTCTGAGGGGTAGAGACTATGTCTGTTGTGAGCCGTGTTCGGTCCGCCCTCTCCAGGATGAGCGGCAGGTCGGCCCTGACGGCGCCGGTCACCGCAGTGGTGGCGGCGTCCCTGCTGCTCGGAGGATCCGTGGCATGGAGCCGGACGGATGCGCAGGTGGTGGCTCCGCACGACTCCTCGGGCGCGAACGGATCACATGTACACATCCCGGTGCTGCCGGCCGCCGCGATGGAGCAGGCTCCCGCTCCGCTGCTGCGGGACGGGTGGATGGTTTCGGCCAGCGACGAAGAGGTTTCGGGCGAGAACGGCCGGGCCGTCAACGTCCTTGACGGGGATCCCGCCACGTTTTGGCAGAGCAAGGGCTCGGTGTCTGCTGCCCCGGTGCCGCATACCCTCACCATCGACACCAAGGTGACGCAAAACATCTCGGAGCTCCGTTATCTCCCCCGCACTGACGTCGAGAACGGGCGGATTGGCAGCTTCGAGATCACGGTGAGCACGAACGGCACCATATGGGGCTCTCCGGTGGCCCACGGGACCTGGGCGGACAACAGCACCGAGAAAAGCGTGACGTTCGCGGCTGTAACGGCGCGCTATGTGCGGATGAGAGCCGTCACCGAGGCTGGCAACCGCGGTTCTTGGAGCAGCGCCGCAGAGATCTACCTGGTCGGTCAAAGCGGCACTAGCATGATGAGCACGCTGGCGACGGATGGGGCGGCGGGATCCTGGGGTCCGACGATCAACTTCCCGCTGGTTCCGGCCGCAGCGGCGCTGCTTCCTGGCAACAAGCTGCTGACGTGGTCCGCGTACTCCCCTACTACCTTCGGCGGCAGCAACGGCTTCACTCAAACGTCCACGTTGGACCTCACCACCGGTGCGGTGAGCCAGACCCAGGTGGCCAATACCGGTCACGACATGTTCTGCCCCGGGACCTCGGTGCTGCCGGACGGGCGAATCATGATCAGCGGCGGCAGCAACAGCACCAAAACCACCCTGTACACCCCTGCGACAAACACCTGGACCGCGGGGCCGGCGATGAAGATCGCCCGCGGCTACCAGTCCAACGTGACCACGTCCACCGGTGAGGTGTTCAGCATCGGCGGGTCATGGTCGGGCGGCGTCGGCAACAAGCACGGCGAGGTGTGGTCCGAGGCTGTTGGCTGGCGAACACTGCCAAATGTGCTGGTGGACAACATCCTGACCGACGATCCCGAACAACGCCACTCAGACAATCATTCCTGGCTGTTTGCCGCCCCTGGAGGCCGGGTGTTTCACGCCGGGCCGAGCCGGCAGATGAACTGGATCAGCACCACCGGCACCGGCAGCATCGCCTCGGCCGGGCTTCGGTCCGACAGCCCGGATGCCATGAACGGTGACGCCGTCATGTACGACATCGGCAAGATCCTCACTGTGGGCGGGGCGACCGCCTATAAGAACACGCCTGCCACGGCACGGGCTTACACCATCGACATCAATAACGGAGTCACCGCCGCCCGGACCGCAGACATGGCCATCAGCCGGTCCTTCGCTAACGGTGTCGCGCTGCCCGATGGTCAGGTGTTCGTGGTCGGCGGTCAGGCCATCCCCGTTCAGTTCACCGACACGGATGCCAGGATGGCTCCGGAAATCTGGAACCCGGCCACCGGACTGTGGACCACGATGGCACCCATGGCCATTCCCCGGACCTACCACAGCGTCGCCGTGCTGCTCCCGGATGCCCGGGTATTCGTCGGCGGTGGCGGCCTGTGCGAGGGAAGCTGTACGACCAACCACCTGGACGGAGAGATCTTCACGCCGCCGTACCTGCTGAACGCAGACGGCAGCGCGCGTGTCCGGCCGGAGATTGTGACCGCACCGGCCTCCGCTGCCCCCGGCAGCACGATTGCGGTGACCACCGGGGCGCCGACCACCAAGTTCTCCCTGGTGCGGATGAGCACAGTGACCCACACCGTGAACACCGACCAGCGGCGGATCCCGCTGACCGCAACGGCGGTTTCGGGCAACACCGCGTCGCTGACCTTGCCGGCGGATACCGGCGTGCTGGTGCCGGGCAATTACCTGCTCTTTGCAATGGATGCCAACGGGGTGCCCAGCGTCGCCTCAACGATCAATATCGGGTCCCAGCCACCGCCCTCCCCTCCGTCATCGGGGACGGTGACTGCGGTCAGCTCAACTACGTCTAGCGCAGCAACAGCCAGCACCACCGTGGCATTGACCAAGCCCGCCGGTGCCGTGGCCGGTGATGTCCTGGTGGCTTCCTTTACCGCCGACAAGAACCCCGCGGCGGCTGTCCCGGCGGGCTGGACTGCGATCACCAACGGGCTCTCCATCAGCACCGGAGCACGGGTCTTTGCCTATTACCGCGTTGTCGGCTCGTCTGACCCGGCAACCTACACCTGGACGCTGAGCACCGCTGTGAAATGGGGCGCCGGGGTCACTGCATACCGTGGCGTCGACAACACAACCCCTCTTGACAGCGCTGTCGCCACCGCTGTCAGCACAAGCTACAGAGCCACGAGCATCGCCGTCCCCAGCGTGACCACCGCGAGCAACGGCGCGATGGTCATCGGCGGCCTCGGCTTCGACAGCTCCACACCCGGGACCACCCCGCCGACGGGCTGGACCGAACGCTGGGAAACCACCGCCGGCCAGATCGCCGAACAGGCAGACAAGACGCAAGCCACCGCCGGCGCCAGTGGCACCGCCACCTGGACCTTCAGCTCCGCCAAAGCCGTCGCCGCCTGGCGGACCGCCCTCAAGCCCGCGGGGACCGTGGTACCTCCGCCAGACCCCACGGCCCCGGTGGCGTCGTTCACGGCGGCGCCGGTGTCCGGAACGGTGCCGTTGGCGGTGAGCTTCACGGATACCTCCACCGGTGGCCCGACGTCGTGGGCGTGGGAGTTCGGCGACGGCGGCACAGCGACTACGCAGAACCCCTCGCATACCTACACTGCGGCCGGGAGCTACACGGCCCGGCTGACGGCGACCAATGCCGCCGGCTCGACGTCGAGTACGCGGACGATCACGGTGGACGCGGGTGGCGGCACGTCGCCCGGGATTGCGGTGCGCAGCTTCAGGACCGCGTCCACGGAAACTGTGACCACCACTGTCTCCTTGCCGGCACCGGAGGGCCGGATCGCGGGCGATGTGCTGGTGGCATCCTTTACGGCGGATAAGAATCCCACGGTGGCGGTTCCGGCGGGCTGGACCGCGATCACCAGCGGGCTGTCGATCAGCAGCGGTGCACGCGTGTTCGCCTACTATCGGGTGGTCGGCTCGTCTGATCCGGCGACCTACACCTGGACGCTCAGCACCGCCGTGAAGTGGGGCGGCGGCATCACCGCCTACAGTGGCGTCAACACCACGACGCCGCTGGACAGCGCCGTCGCCACCGCCGTCAACACGACCTACACCGCCACCAGCATCGCCGTCCCCGGCGTGACGACGGCGAGCAACGGTGCCCTGCTGATCGGCGGCCTTGGGTTCGACAGCTCCAGCCCCGCAGCCACCCCACCCACCGGCTGGAGCGAACGCTTCGAAAGCAGCGGCGGCCAGGTCGCCGAACAAGCCGACCGGACCCAGGCCACCGCCGGAGCGACGGGCACCGCCACGTGGACCTTCAGCATCGCCAAAGCCGTCGCAGCCTGGCGCACCGCCCTGAAGCCAGCCAGCTGACCGCCGGCACCCAAGGATTGGCCACCGGATCACGGGCACTGCATTCGCTGCTAAACCCAGTACCGTTTCACATCGTCCAGATCCGGGAAACCTATCCTCCTCGGCAGTATCCGTGGCCCGCGACCCTGATCCCCACATGCGTGCCGCAGCCGGCAGCCCGAGTATGGGCTCCTGGCCAGATGGCCGCGCCGGCCGTTCGCAGTGATTTGCTCGCGTATCCCCGATATCCCAGGTACGTCCCATCGACGAACCCCGGAGGTTAGCTGGCAGGCTTCAGCGCGGTCCGCCATGCTCCGACAGCCTTGGCGGAGCTGAAAGTCCAGGTGGCGGTGCCGGTGGCGCCGGCGGTTGCCTGGGTCCTGTCGGCCTGTTCGGCGATCTGGCCGCCGGTGGCTTCCCACCGCTCCGTCCATCCGGTCGGTGGGGTCGCTGCCGGGTTGGAGCTGTCGAACCCAAGCCCGCCGATCAGCATGGCCCCGTTGCTCGCCGTGGTGACACTGCCGACGGCGATGCTCGTGGCCGTGTAACTCGTGTTGACGGCGGTGGCCACTGCACTGTCCAAGGGCGTGGTGGTGTTGACCCCGGTGTAGGCGGTGATGCCGCCGCCCCACTTGACGGCCCTGCTCAGCGCCCAGGTGTAGGTGGCCGGGTCAGAGGAACCGACGACGCGGTAGTAGGCGAAAACCCGTGCGCCCGCCGTGGACGAGCTGGCGATGCTCAAACCATTGACGATCGCTGTCCAGCCGGCGGGGACTGCCACCGTGGGATTCTGGTCCGCGGTGAAGGACGCGACCAGGACATCGCCGGCAGCCCGGCCCGCCGGTGCGGCCAATGCCACCGTAGCGACGGCCGTGGATGAATTCGCGGTCGACGAACTCCGGGCAGTTATCCCCGACGCCGGCGGGGCCGGGTTGACGGTGAGTGTGGCGGTGGCGGATGTTGAACCTCCGCTGTTAGTGGCGGTCAGTCTTACGGTGTAGGTCCCGGCCGCCGTGTACGTGTGTGAAGGGTTTTGCGTGGTTGACGTAGCTCCGTTGCCGAAATCCCACGCCCATGAGGTCGGCGAACCCGTGGAGGTGTCTGTGAAGTTCACCGTCAGGGGAACAGTGCCGGACGTGGGTGCAGCGGTGAAGGAAGCGACCGGGGCCGCCGGTCCGCCTGGCGGGTTGACCGTGATGGTTCTGGTGCTCGATGTTGAGCCGGCGGCGTTGGTGGCGGTCAGCCTCGCCGTGTATGTCCCGGCCGTGGAGTAGGTATGTGACGGGTTTTGTGTCGTCGCCGTACCACCATCACCGAAATCCCAAGCCCACGAAGTCGGTGAACCGGTAGAGGTATCGGTGAAGTTCACAGTCAGTGGAACCGTGCCGGACGCGGGGCTCGCGGTGAAGGAGGTCGTAGGCGGGTTGCTCCCCGCCGGCGCGATACTGAATGCATCCGTGTATGTTCCGTTGGTAGCCACGAACGCGGCATTCATTGACGTCGAAGTGAACTGAAGGTCCAGTAGGCCGTGGCTCGGGTTGGAATTCAATCCGGAGTATGCCGCGAAGTAGGGCGCTTCCGCATCGGCGGCGTTGACGTTGCGCAGCGGCCTTCCGCCGGTGCCCACAGTGGCGAAGATTGAGCCCGCTCCTTTGTCGAGGGCATTGTCCGGATCCCTTACGCAAGACGGGTTATAGGCGTTTGGCTGCAATCCCGTGCATCCGGCGGCCGTGGCGAGCTGCTTGCTCCGCTGATAGTGGTGCTCGTGGCCGTTCAGGACCAGGTCCACTTTCTTGCTGAGGAGCAGATTTGAAAGGGCGGGTCCGGCGACGCAGTCGTAGATGCCCACGGAGATGCAGGGCGCGTGCATGCCCACCACAACCCACGGGATAGACGCCGCACGGGCGCCGTCGATTGCGGTTGCCGTCCAGTTGTATCGGGCACTTCCCGCGGAGTAGTCCCAAACACCGTCAGAGAACGGCATCCCGGGCGAGATGAAAACGAAGCGAACCAGCGGGTTTTCTTGCGGCACGTCAACGTAATACTGCCTGCCGTACGTCCCGATTACCCCGGGCAACTGGTTGGGCAGGCAGGCAGCGAAGTCGTTGATGTTGCCATTCAGCCCGTTGCTTTCATGGTTTCCGGAGACCAACTGGAATGGAAATCCCGGGCCTGTACGCGAGGTCACGAAATCGCACCATGCCTGCTCCGCCCCTGTGGCACCGTAGGAGAGATCACCGAGAGCCAGATGCAGGTCAGGCTTGATGGCACCAATCCTGGTCAGGACCCCATCTGCCTCGGCAGTGGCCGAGTAGTCACCCGCCGCCGTGACGCGCAGCTGGCCCGGCACTGCAGGGATAGGTGCGGCCGCAGCGGCAGACAGCGGGCTGGAACCTTCTGTCCCGGGACCGATGACCAACGATCCGCCCAGAACCAGGGCCGCGCTGGCCAAAGCCACCGTCAGGAATCTTCCGACGCTCATGGCAGACGCTCCCATACCCCGAAGTTTCGTCCTTGAGCGGCCCAGCAACGCCACCTTGGGGCGGGCCCGCTTGAGGTCTTGACGGACCGGGACGTTGAGCTTGTCTGTCATGATGCTCCTGCCGTTCGTGCACGGTGCTGGCGCGTTGAGGTGAAGGGCCGCCGATAGGCCCAGTTCTTCCAATGTAAGAGAAGGACTCTTATCAAGTTTTCTCAATCGCCATTCATTGGCGGACGAAAGACGAGGGCCCTGAGTTCCAGCCTCAGGCCCAGCCAGACTGACCGGGGAACCTTGAGAAACCCTGCGGGGACCTTGGAGCCGCGGCGGCCCATGTGGGGGATGCACGCCGCGGGAGCAGCGCTGGGGCCTACGGTCGTGTCTGCGTCGCTGAAGGAGAATGCGTCGCTGAAGGAGAAGCGAATACGGCATCTTTACGGGCTCGACTTTGTTAAGGCCCGACCCGGTAGGAACAACTTTAGCGGTGTGAAGCCAGCGGAGAGCTGGGCGGTCTGCCAAATTTGCCAAAACGGTTTGTCGCCTGTCTAGGCCTACGTTAGGGCTTTCTGCCCTCGGCCGTCAACAGGTGGAATGTCGGCCCAAAAAGTGATGCTTGACACTTCTCAAGAAGTGGTCCTAAGGTGAGTGCCAAGTCGTTTTAGCAAAACGGTTTTTCACCCCAGATTCAGTCTCGCCATTTCCGTTCGAGAGAAAGTGAGTCGACAGCGATGTCCACTCGAAAGACCATCAACAGGTTCGCCACCATCGGCGGCATCTGCACCGCCGTCGCTCTTGCGGCCACCGGGTGCGGCGCAGGGGGCCCGACTAACTCGGGTAGCGCCGGCACCAGCACCGTCAACGTCCTGGTCGAGGCCGGCGGCCACGCCGAGCTGACGGGCGTCGCCGAACAGTGCAAAAAGGACGCCGGAATCGACGTGAACTTTGTCGAACTGCCCTACGACGGCATGTTCAACCGGCTCTCCAGCGAGTTCTCCTCCGGCAATGTTTCCTTTGACGTAGCAGCCCTGGACTCCGTCTGGCTGCCCAGCTTCAAGGATGCCGTCCAGCCCATCGATGAAATCTTCACCGACGAGGCCAAGAAGGACATCTTCCCCGCCCTCCTGAAGGAAGCGAACGTGGACGGGCACTTCATCGGCCTGCCCGCCTGGACAAACGCAGAAATCATCCTCTACCGCAAGGACCTGTTCGAGGACGCCAAGAACAAGGCCGACTTCAAGGCCAAGTACGGGTACGAACTCGCCGCACCCACCACCTGGAAGCAGTACCAGGACATCTCAGAATTCTTCACCAGGGACGGCATGTACGGCACCGACGTCAAGGGCGGTGTGGAAACCGAATGGCTGGCCCACGTCCTGCAGGCCGGCTCGCCCATGGTCCTGGACGAAAACAACAAGGTAGTCATCGACAACGCCGCGCACAAGGAGGCCCTGGACTTCTACGTCAGCCTCACCAAGTCCGCTCCGTCCGGTGCCGCGCAGGTCGACTGGGCTGCCGCCCAAAACCTGTTCAACCAGGGCAAGACCGCAATGACCCGCTTCTGGGCACACGCTTACCGGCAGATCCCCGCGGACTCACCGGTCGCCGGCAAAGTGGGAGCAGCTCCCATGATCGCCGGATCCGCCGGCATCGGAGGCGTCCCGGGACCCTGGTACCTCTCGGTCCCGAAGGCAACCAAGAACGCTGATGCAGCCAAGAAGTTCATCAAGTGTGCCTATGACAACAACAGCATGGGCATTGAATCCAGCCTCGGTCTGGCCTCGCGCATCTCAGCTTTTGAGAAGTACCAGGACAAGGAAGGCTACGAAAGCTTCGGGCCGCTGATCGAAACCCTCAACGGGAAAGCCACGGCCACCCGGCCGGCTACCGAGAAGTGGCAGCAGATCGTGGACACGGTACTGGTTCCCATGCTGCAGAAGGCTGTGGCCGGCGGGGACTCCGCCACGCTCCTCGCCGACGCTAAAAAGCAGATCGAGGACCTCCTCAAGTAAGACCCCCGTGGCCGGCACTTGACTCACCGGTGCCGGCCACGGTCCCCAACCAGCGGAAGAGAAAACCGTGCGTATCTCCGATCGCCGCTTCGCCCTGTACCTCATGACCCCGGCGGCGCTGTTCCTGGCAGTTTTTGTCGCCTTCCCGCTGTTCCGCCTCGTGGCGGACAGCTTCTTCAAGATCTCGCCGATCGCCGGCGGCCCCCGCGACTTCGTGGGTCTGGATAACTACTTCCGGGCCTTCGCCTCCGAAGCCTTCATGGGTGCCGGATGGCGGACCTTGGCCTACACGCTGGTCGTGGTCACCCTCGAATTCGCCCTCGGCCTTGGCATGGCACTGCTGTTCACCACCCTTGGGAGAAGCTCCCAAATCTGGCGGACAGTGTTCATGTACCCACTCATGATCGCGCCGATCGTGGCAGGCCTCCTCTGGAAGTTCCTGATGATCGACAACTTCGGCCTCATCGGGACCCTCCTGCACCAGGCCGGCATCCTGTCCAACCCCAACCAGATCGGGTGGCTCTCCGATCCGGATATTGTGCTCTTTTCCGTGGCCATTCCCGACATCTGGCTGACCACATCGTTCATGTGCCTGGTGCTCTTCGCCGGGCTGCAGAACATCCCCGGGGACCTGATCGAAGCAGCACGCCTGGACGGCGCCCGCGCACCGGCGATGCTGTTCCGCATCATCCTGCCCCTCCTGCGGCCGGTCATCGCCGTGGCACTGGTGGTCCGCGGCATCGATGCGGCCCGTGCGTTCGACACCATCCTCATCCAAACCAACGGCGGCCCACAATCCGCCTCGGAAACCATGAGCCTGCTGATCTACCGGACCATGATCCGCTTCGGTGACCCCGGACTGGCCAGCGCCATGGGAACCGTCTACCTGCTGGCCATGCTCGCCGTCGCGTTCGTCGCGGTGTCCACCATCTGGCGGCCAGGAAAGGACAACTGATGCGCGTCGCTGAACGAACAACGCACGACGGCGGGAAGGCAGCAACGGTCGTTGCCGCACCTTCCGTGCCAACCACCACGGGGAGCAGCGGCCGCCAGCGCCGGGGCGTCAACCGTGAAGGCCTGGAAGCGGGCCGGCGGAGCACCAGAACCCTGCTGTGGGTCCTCCTCGCGGCAGCCATGGTGCTGTACGGATTCCCGTTCCTGTACCTGCTCTTCACATCCTTCAAAACCCCGATCGACACCATCGCGGTGCCGCCGACCATCCTCCCGCGGGAATGGACGCTGGAGAACTACACCAATGCACTGGGCCGCAGCGGAGTCCTCGCCTCCTTCATCAACAGCATCCAGACGGCCATCATCAGCACCGTGCTGTCGCTCGTGCTGGCGGTACCGGCGGCCTACGGCATCACCCGTTACCAAACCCTCAGCGGCAGGATCTTCATCATGGCCGCCCTGGTTACCCGCATGGTGCCGCCGGTGGCGATCGGTATTCCGCTGGCTTCGATGATGGCAGCGGTTGGCCTTTCAGATACTCCCATCGCCCTGTCCATCGCCCACACCACCATCTCGCTGCCGCTCTCGATCTGGCTGATGTCCAGCTTCTTCGAGGCGGTGCCGAAAGACCTGGAGGAAGCTGCGACTGTGGATGGCTGCAGCAGACTCGGAGCCCTGTGGCGGGTGGTGATCCCGGTGGTCTCCGGCGGCATCGCCGTCACCGCGATCTTCGCCTTCCTGGCCTCCTGGAACGAGTTCCTCTTCGCACTCCTGATGACAGCGATCCGCTCCCAGACGACGCCCGTGGTGATCGCGAACTTCCAGACCCAGTTCGGCCTGGACTGGGGATCCATGACGGCGCTGGCCGCCGTCTACTCCATCCCGGTCATCCTTCTCACCCTTCTCTTGCAGCGCAAGATCGTCGCAGGCATGACGCTCGGCGCCATCAAGGGCTAGACCACCAACAACGAGTAGCCTACTGGTGATGCCCCAGAGCATCACCGACCATAAGGACGTGGGAGACAGATGAGCAACAAGAACATCGGTATCAAGGACGTGGCCGTCGCCGCCGGCGTCTCCGTGACAACTGTCTCCCACGTCCTCAACGATGTTTCCTACGCCCGCATCAGCCCCGAAACAAGGGACAAGGTAAAGGCCATTTCGGAGCAACTGGGCTATGGCCCCAACCGCCTTGCCCAGGCCCTTCGCACCCAGAGGACCGGCATGCTGGGGCTGGTCAGCGAGGAAATAGCGACGACACCCCACGCGGGGCGGATCATTCTCGGTGCGGATGAGGCCGCGCGCGCCCGGGGCTACAACCTCATGATCATCAACACCTCGGGCTCGGCGAGCCCGGAGTCCCGGGAGGCCGACGTTGAGACCCTCCTGGAACGCCGGGTGGACGGAATCCTTTACGCCACCATGTACCACCGCAACGTGGAGCTGCCGGCCAACCTCGGCAGCGTGCCCTCCGTCCTGGTCGACTCGGTGGCCACCGGCGGAAACATCACCGCCGTGATCCCGGACGAAGAAGGCGGTGCACGCGCCGCCGTGGGCGCGCTCCTCGAAGCGGGCCACACCCGGGTGGGCTTCATCAACAACACCGATGATGTCCCTGCAACCCGTCAGCGGCTGCAGGCCTTCCGGGCCACATTGACCGAAGCAGGGCTCGACGGCGAGGCGGCACCTGTCGAGTCCGAGATCTCCGAGGTGCAGGGCGGCTACGAAGCGGCCCGGCGGATCCTGGCACGCGAGGACCGGCCCACCGGCCTGTTCTGCTACAACGACCGGATGGCGATGGGAGCCTACCGCGCCGCTGCGGAGTTGGGACTCAGCATCCCCGCTGACCTTTCAGTCGTCGGCTTCGATGACCAGGAACTGATCGCCGCCAACCTTTATCCGGGCCTCACCACCGTGGCCCTGCCCCACTACGAGATGGGTGCCTGGGCCACCGAGCACCTGATTGACGCCGTCGAGGGGAAGACCGACCTTGCCCTCATGGCACTGCACCCGACCATTCTGAGCTGCCCGCTGGTGCGCCGCGATTCCGTCGCGGCTCCCCGGCAATAGTCAGCCAGCCCCTTCCACTTCCCAAGAGGACCGCCAGACATGTCCAGTCGCCTTGATGCCGCACGCCCGGAAACAGCCCAGGCCGGAACCTCCAGGTTCCGGCCTGCCATCCACTTCACGGCAAGGGATACCTGGCTGAACGATCCCAATGGCCTGGTTTTCTACGACGGCCTTTACCACCTGTTCTTCCAGAACAACCCGTACGGCAACGTCTGGGGCAACATGTCCTGGGGCCACGCCACCTCCCGTGACTTGCTGCACTGGACGGAGCACCCTGTTGCCATTGCCTGCGACGAGACAGAGGACATCTTCTCGGGGAGTGTCGTGGTCGACCACGGCAACACGTCCGGTTTCGGCACGGCGGACGCACCTGCCCTCGTGGCCATTTACACCAGTGCCTACAAAGCCGCGTCCGAACACAGCGGTAAGCAGGCCCAGTCTCTGGCCTACAGCACAGACGCCGGAATGACGTGGCGAAAATACGAAGGAAACCCTGTCCTCACCAGAAACTCCGCGAACTTCCGCGATCCCAAAGTCTTCCGCTATCAAGGGGCCTACGGTGCCTGCTGGGTCATGGTCGCCGTCGAAGCGCAGCACCAAAAGGTGGTCTTCTATCGCTCGGAAGACCTCAAGTCCTGGGACTTTCTGAGCGACTTCGGGCCGGCCAACGCCGACGCCGGCGAATGGGAGTGCCCCGACCTCTTTCCCCTGCCGGTGGACGGGGACCCGGACAACATCAAATGGGTACTGATCGTCAACGTAAACCCCGGCGCAGTGGCGGGAGGTTCCGGCGGCCAGTACTTCATCGGGCACTTCGACGGCGCCCGGTTCCTCCCGGACGCCGGTTCACTCGCGGTGCCGGCAGGACTGGGCTCCCTCCCCGACCCCAAGGCGCGCTCTGCGGCCCTGCAGGAATGCCTGTGGCTGGACTGGGGACGCGACTGCTACGCCTCCGTGTCCTTTAGCAACGTCCCGGATGACCGGCGCATCATCATCGGCTGGATGAACAACTGGGACTACGCCAACGAGCTGCCCACAGCCCCGTGGCGGTCCTCGATGACCCTCGCCCGCGAAGTGCGCCTCACAGCAGTCAACGGCTCGGCCCGTCTGATCCAGCAGCCGGTCCTGGCCGACCTTTGCGCAGGAGACGAGCTGCCTTCTGCCGAGGACCAAATGAATGCAGACGCCTTTGAGCTGCGAAATTCAGCCTTCCGGTTGCCGGATGCGGTACCCGGCAGCGCCCAGATCATCGAGGCGGAGATACGGCCCGGAAGCGCCGAACGTGTTGATTTCCGGCTCTACGGAAGCAGCGACGGGAGCCAGGGCACCATCCTTAGCTACAACGCAACCAGCGCCCGACTCATCCTTGACCGCACACAATCAGGAAACACTGGCTTCCACGGGAAATTCGCTTCGGTCGAGTCTGCACCGGTCGACTTGGAAAACGGTGTGCTCAAATTACTCATCGTCGTGGACCACTGCTCGGTCGAAGTATTCGCACAGGGCGGCAAGGTCGTCCTGACTGATCTCATCTTCCCCGAAACCGAAAACCCGGAGAACTGGCTATCGGCTGGGGGAGGCTCGGCAACAATACTGAAGCTGGCGGTCTCAACACTCACCTAGCCGTCAAGGGCTGCGGAACCAGAACACAAGGGGAAGAACCTATGTCAAGCAACAACTACTACGACGTGACCACGTGGCCCGTCGGCAATCCGTCCAAGGACGTCGGTGAAGTAATCAACAGCATCATCGCCGACATCAAGGACCGGCAGACCGAAACCGATGCGAACAACGGCGGAAAGCCGGGCGCGGTGATCTACATTCCGCCCGGGGACTACCACCTTCGTACGCAGGTGGTGATCGACGTCAGCTTCCTCAAAATCCATGGCGCGGGGCACGGCTTTACGTCGTCGAGCATCCGGTTCAACGTTCCCGAAGACGAATGGCCGGACTTGCATGAGCTGTGGCCCGGGGGGAGTCGCATCATCGTCGACCTTCCCCTCGGCGGAGACGGGGAGGAATCCAAGGGGGCCGCCTTCTACGTTGAGCGAAGCGGGAGCCCGCGGATCAGCTCGGTCGAGTTCTCCAACTTCTGCATCGACGGGTTGCACTTCACCTCGGATGGCTCGGGGATGCCTCCGGAGAACACCTACGTCAACGGCAAGACCGGTATCTATGTCGCGAACGCCAATGACTCCTTCCGCGTAACCGGCATGGGGTTCGTCTACCTTGAGAACGCCCTCACGATCTACAACGCGGACGCGCTTTCCATTCACGACAACTTCATCGCTGAATGCGGAAGCTGTATCGAGCTGCGCGGGTGGGGACAGGCATCAAAGATCACCGACAACCTGGTGGGAGCAGGCCCGAAGGGTTACTCGATCTACGCCGAGAACCACGGCGGCCTCCTGATCACCGCGAACAACGTGTTCCCCCGGGGTGCGAGCAGCGTCCATCTCAAAGGCGTCACGCGTTCAAGCGTCACCAACAACCGTTTGCATTCGTTCTACCCTGGGATGCTGATTCTCGCAGCGGATAGCTCGGAAAACCTCGTGGCCACGAATCACTTCCTGCGTGACCATGAGCCCTGGACGCCCTTCCTGGGAGTCGACAACGGACTGGACGACTTAAACGGACTTCTTTGTGTCAGCGGCAGCAACAACTCTGTCATCGGCAACCACTTCTCCGAGATCATCGACTCCCAGAGCATCCGGCCGGCAGGTGCGACGGCTGTCATCATCCGGCTGATGGCGGGGGTGGGCAACTTCGTCTCCAACAACCACGTGGTAGCGATGGACGTTCACGCCACGTCAAGTGACTCCTGCTTCGAGGCCCAGGTGGACGCCCTGTTGACGACCGAAACTTCGGACGGCCTCGCCGTGACGGCCGTCCTGGTCGATCCCGAATCAGCTCGGAATACGATCCTTGATTCCGGAAGCGACGCCCAAGTCATCGCAGATAGGGCTGTCAACGCCTTCAGGGCCACACCCACGGTCGGCTTCCCGCCGACGACGGAGCAGTGAAAGCGCTAGGGTAACGGCTGCCGTTCGCCGACGCTGACTGGAGCATCGGGCGTGACGTACGCCCGCCGTCGCCGTTCCAGCCTTTCCTGCTGGCCGGGGGAGGGGATCCGCGCGCCTTTCGCCCGGTTGCACCGGCTGCACGCCGCGACGAAATTCAGCAGGCTGGTGGACCCGCCCTTGGACCACGGATAGAAATGGTCGCCGTGCTCAGCGGGACGGGAACAACGACGGCGGAATCCCGCCTCCATCTCGCACTCGCCGCCGGCCCGTGCCATGCCTTCGCGGCGCTGCTGCCGCGTGAAGCGGCGGACAGGATCCCGGCGCTTCACGTCCCGGGCGCGGATGACGACGGCCACGATTACCAGGGCTGCGATGCAAGCGCCGGGTAACGCGACGGCCGCCAGCACGCCGTCGAACATTTGGCGGAGCATGGCGCTCGCCGAGGTGGCCCGCTGACCGATGTCTATGCTGGCTCTGTTCGGCAGTAGGGCCAGAACGACAGAGGCGGACAGCCAGACTGTTGCCGCCGCGTAGGCCAAACGGAGTAATTGGCGCGTCCAGTAGATGCGCTTCAATTCAAGCATTGGTCTCCCCCAAAGACTCCGGCACAGTGAAGCGGGCGGTGTCCCCGCTCGCTGAGACAGATCGTACCTTCACTGGCGCTGCGCGGAGGTCCACTATAGAGACAGGCTGGAAGGCTGGCGCCGACCGGTCACCCACGGCCTGACCGATCAAGGGGACGCACATGGACAGCATCGGTTCCGTTTCCACAAACAGACGTGAGCTGCTGAAGGCGGCCGGGATTGGGGCGGTGGGTGTTGCCGGGTTACCCCTGCTGTCCGCCTGCACCGGCAGATCGGCACAGTCTGTGCCGTCGCCGTCGGCATCGCTGCTTCCGGCGCCGCCGGGCCAGATCGAACCGCTGCTGGACCGGCAGAAAGTCACCGATGCCCTGGCCAAGCTCGACGGACAGATCCGGGCTGCCATGGAGCGCACCGGGCTGCCCGGCATGGCCGTGGCCGTGGTGTATCGGGACGAAGTGGTGTATTCCAAGGGCTTCGGCGTGCGGGAGGTTGGAAAGCCTGAGGAAATTGGTCCTGACACGGTCTTCCAGGTGGCTTCCGTGTCCAAGCCCCTGGCATCCACAGTGGTGGCAGGGGTGGTGGGGCGGAAGGTCATCGCATGGACCGACCCCGTCATCGAACACAACAAGCGCTTCGCGCTCAAGGATGACTTCGTCACCCGGAATGCGACCTTTGCCGATCTGATGTCACACCGCAGTGGGCTGAAGACAGCGTCCGGCGATCTGCTGGAGGACCTCGGCTTCGACCGTGCCTACATCCTCAGCCACCTCAACCAAGAGCCCCTCGATACGTTCAGATCCAGCTACAACTACAGCAATTTCGGCTACACGGAAGGCGGACAGGCAGCAGCCGAGGCGATGAAAATGTCCTGGGAGGACCTGGCCGATGAAGTCCTGTTCCGGCCGCTGGGCATGTCCGCCAGCAGTTACCGCCACGCGGACTATGAGAAGGCGTCCGACAGGGCAACCATTCATGTGCCGCTCGGGAACAAGGAATGGGCCGCGAAATACCGTCGCGACGCCGATTCCGAGGCCCCGGCCGGAGGTGCGAGTTCGTCGGTTCGGGACCTGGCCCAATGGCTCCGGCTGCAGCTGGGCAACGGCAGTTACGGGGGCAAACCCGTTATCGATTCGGCCGCCCTCCAGACGACCCACGTTCCCCACGCAGTCTCCGGGCCGGCGTCGGCCCCCGCTGCCCGCTCCCGGTTCTATGGGCTGGGCTGGAACGTTTCCTACGATGACCAGGCCCGTGTCCAGTTGGGACACTCCGGGGCATTCAATCTTGGCGCCGCCACCGCCGCCTCCATGCTTCCGGGTGAACAACTGGCCATTGTGGCGCTGACCAACGGGCGCCCGCAGGGGATTCCCGAGGCAATCACCGCCGGCTTTCTGGATACCGCCCAGCACGGATCGCCCACGGTCGACTGGCTGCCATTCACCGCCGCCGTATTCAAACAGGTTGATGAGTCCGAGAAACCTGAGGTCGACTACACCAAGGTTCCGGCCACCCCTTCTCCTGCGGCGAAAAACAGTGCCTACACGGGCACCTATGAGAACTCCTACTATGGCCCGCTTGTGGTCCTCGAGCAGGGCGGGAAACTGGCCATGAGAATGGGGCCGCCTGGCCGTCCAACGACTTTCCCGCTCACCCACTTTGACGGCGACACGTTCAGCTTTGAATCCATCGGAGAGAACGCCAACGGCCTGGCCGGTGCACTGTTTGCTGGCCCAGACGGCGGCTCCTCGCCACGCGTCACCCTGGACTTCTACGACAGAACCGGGCTTGGGACGTTCACCCGGGCGAAGTAAGACCATGCAGCTGACCCTCATAGGAATTTCTACTCAGAAGGAGTGGGAAAGGTCATGAATCAACGAACCAAAATATTCTTTGGCGTCCTCGTCCTGGTGCTGGTTGTTGGCGGGGCGGCTCTCTTTTTCTTCGACACCACCAAAAGGAGCAGGGCCGCGGAGTACAACCCGCAGATCAACCCTGCCGATTTCTCCACCAACATAACCAACAAATACTTCGCCCTCCCTGTCGGCAAGAAGCTGACGTACGAGACCACGGAGCAAGGAAAAGTCACCGAGCGGATCGAAATAGAAATCCTGCCCGAGACCTTGGTCGTAGACGGTGTTGAGACAGTCGTCTATCTGGACAAGGAATACAAGAATGGGCAACTGGTCGAGGAGACCCGGGATTACCTGGCGCAACATAAGAACGGTGACGTGTGGTACTTCGGCGAGGACGTGAATAACTACTGGAATGGAATGCTGCTGCACCACTCAGGCAGCTTCCTCCACGGGAAAGATGGCGCAAAAGCTGGCATCTGGATGAAGGCCGAGCAGCGCGTTGGCGATTCCTATCGGCAGGAATTTTACGTGGGCCATGCGGAGGACATGCGGGACACCGTCGCCACCGGCCAGACCGTCACCACGAAAAGCGGCACCTACACCGACTGCGTCAAGGTCTACGACTGGACGCCGCTTGAAAAGAACTCCCGGGAGCATAAATATCACTGCCCCGAGGTCGGCGCGCTGGTCCTCACCGAGGACCTGCAGACAGGCAGCCGGTCAGAACTCGTGAATGTGGTCCAGCCCTAGCCGTCCAACAGCGCGTCCGGGCGCCGGCGGTGGAGACGTTGCGTTCGCCGCCGCGGCATCGCGGAGGGCCGGCGGCTACTTCTTGGTCAGGGGCTTGGAGGCCTTCGGCTCCTTCGGCGGCAGCCCGGCGACGTAGTTGTAGGCCTTGGTCACCCAGGCCTTCTCCCGCGCTTCATCGCCGGAGCCTTCGGAGTTCCAGATCTCCGGCAATCCCGTGTATCCGCCCATGGGCCGCTCCTCCGGTCCGAAGGGGACGGTCCGTTCGGACGCCTCGAGTTCCGCCCGGTCGGCGTCCGACAGCCGGACGCCGATGGTGGGGCCGAAGAGGCCTGCGAACATGTTCCCGTTGACGAAGGCGCCAAGGTTGCCGAACATCGGCTTGACCACGATGTCGGGGTCCGTGGGCATGACGGCACGGAAATGTTCCTTGTCCGCCTCTGACGGCTTGGGCATCTGCATGGCTTCTTCTTCCGGTTCTGGGGGGGGTCCGATGGGCTGGTTGGTGTGAAGCATAATGCGTTCCGGGGGCGCGGGCGAGGCTAGGGGCCGGTGATCCTGCTTAGAAAATTCGGTGGTGCGTTCACAGATCAATTCGCGTTCGTATTCGGCCAGGGGCAGCGAAGATTCCGAAGACGCCCGCGAAACTGCGGCTCGAAATGCGCCGGCGTTCTTGCAGACTACGGCTTTCATTCGAAGCGGGTAGCCGTCATAGCCGTATTGCCCCGGATAAGGCTGAATGTCGCGGTGACCGCTCCGAGGGCCAGCAGCAGGCTGAGGCCCAGGGCCATGAAATAACCGGGCGCTGGCCAGGTCACCCGGTAGGTGTCGTCGATGAACGTCACCATTAGCCAGGCCGCGAGGAATCCGAGGCCGACCGAGAGCAGCAGCACGGTCAGGAGCGGGACTGCCGCTTCACGGGTGATGATCCGGCGCAGGACGGACACCGGCATTCCCATCAGTCGCATAAGTCCGAGGACTCGCTTGCGGTCCAGGACGGCGGAGGCGGTGGCGACGGCCAGGGACAGGCCGGCGATTGCGATCGCGACGAACATCCCGAGGTAGGCGAGCACGGCCAGACCCTGAATCAGGCGGGTGCTGGACTGCAGTTTGAGGTCCAGCGGGGAGGTGGCCGGGATGGCCGTGATGCCTGAAGTGTCCAACGCTGTCCGCGCGCGGTCCATGGCTTCGGGGGTCCCGTCGGTGCCGAGCACAATCACAATCGGTACCATTCGGCCCAGGTTGGCGGCGGGCGCCGGGTTCAGGGCAAGAGGTTGCGCTGTCCAGAGGAACGACGTATCGACGGCGACAATCTGTGCGGCTGGAATGTCTTCGAATCCGAGGCCGGGAGCGTCCGCGGCGTGAAGGTAGATTTCCGGCCCGGAATCCGGTGCGGAAAGGACTGCCGGGCCGTAGCCGACTGTGGCGCTGCGGATTCCGGGCAGTTCCTTGGCCTCGCGGGCGGCCTCCGCGACCTGGCCCGGGGTATGCCCGCTGCCGACGGTCGCATAAAGGCTGGTGGGCTGAATCAGGCCAGGCCGGGCGGGAGGCGCCTCTGCGGATTCGATGATGCTGGATCCTCCGGCGAACACGGAGACGACGAACACGGCGATCACGAGGCCTGATACGGAGCGGAACGTCGCCACCGGGGTTCTTTGGATCCGGCTGGCGGCAATGACTCCCGCCGCGCTCCGGGCCCGGCGCAGCCCCACCCCGCTCACCAGCCGGGTAAGCCACGGGCCGATGACCACGATGCCGACGAGAACCAACACGAAGCCGCCGATCAGGAGCGGTGATTCCAGCCAGGGCAGCCGTACCTCCAGAACCCGGATCAGAAGTACAGCCGTGATCATGGCGGCCAGGCCGGCCAGCAAGGGCACGGCCCGCCATCTGGTGGGCGTTTTTTCGTGCACAGCCCTCGTCACGCCCAGTGGGCCAATGCCTGCACGGGCCGTGCGATGAGCGGCCACAAGTGCCGAGGCTGCGACCACCACGGCGACGACGGCCGCGGCCGCCGCCCAGCCAGTGTTTAGGTCGGCGACGAACATCCTTGAGCCGTTGACCGGTATCTGCGCGGCAGCCGGCCTCAGCGCGACGGCCAGCACGACGCCCAGCGCTGCACCGATCAGACTGGGGACAGCGGTTTCGACGGCGGCGATCCGGGAGACAACCTGTGGGGATGCGCCAATGAGACGCATGGTGGCGAAGCGTTCCCGGCGCTGGGCAGCGCCCAGGCCGGTGACAATGCTGATCAGCAGCAGAACGGGGAAGAACACCGCAATGGCCCCGATGGACAACACCGTGCTGTAGGCGCCCGCGCTGCCACCATAAGGGTTGGTGGTGAATTCTGACACCAGGAAAGCTCTCCCGCTTTGGCGGAGCTCGGCTTCCGTTGCCCCCGTGACGACGATCAGGGAGTCCGGCCCGGGCAAGGCAGCATCGTCAATCGTGCCGGCAAACCGACCGAAACGATCGCCAAGCTCGTCCCGTGGCGTTGACTCGATCAGACGCTGCAGCGCCGGGGAGGCAAAGTACTGGCCCGGCGCCGGAGGGCTGCCGATCCCGGGGATCGTGACGCTGGTGGAGCCCAGGCTCGCGAAATCGCGGCGGTTGATGAGTTGATCGCGGAAGACTTCCACCGGGTTGGCTACCATAAGCGCTGTGTCGGCGATCAGCGGCACGGGTGTTGCCGGTCCTGAAGTGGTCGGACCGTCCGTCGTCAGGGGAGCGGCCATGGAGGGGTGTCCCGTTTCGCGCAGCCAGGCACCGCGGTCATCGCGGGCGCTCAGACCGTTGGCACCGCCCCACAGCAGCAACAACAGGCACACTCCAACAGCGACCCCTCCAGCGATTCCCGCGAGCCGACCGTAGGATGACCGGCTGCCGACCACTGCCAGTTTCAGCAGCCCGGAATTCACGCGGACACCCGGTAACCGGCGCCGATTCCGCCGTCGCGCACGATAACTTCCCGATCCGCATACGCAGCCGTGCGGGCATCATGGGTGATCATCACCACAGTGGTCCCTGCTTCGCGGACAAGGTCGAGCATGAGAGTCAGTACGCTCTCTGAGGCGAGGGAATCAAGTGAGCCCGTGGGCTCATCGGCAAACAACACGGCAGGGGAAGTCACCATCGCACGGGCAACGGCGACGCGTTGGGCCTGGCCTCCGGACAGTTCACCGGGCAGCTTGTCACCCATCCCGTCCAGACCGAGGCGGGCCAGCAGATCACTGGACCGGCGCAGCGCCTCCGCTCGCCTGGTTCCGGCCAGGAGCAGTGGAAGGCTGACGTTATCTGCCGCCGTGAGCTCCGGCAGCAGCTGGCCGAACTGAAAGACAAAACCGAAATCGGTCAGGCGCAGCCGGGCCCGTTGCGGTTCGCCGAGGGCGCTGGTCTCCATCGGCGACCGGCCGGCGGGACGGTAGGTGACCGAACCGCCGTCGGGCACAAGCACACCGGCGAGGCAGTGCAGCAGCGTGGACTTGCCGGATCCGGACGGGCCCATGACGGCGAGCACTTCCCCTGCATGGACGTCGAGGTCGATGCCCCGCAATGCCGCGGTGTGCCCGAAGGAGTGGCGCAGGCCGCGGGCACTGAGGATGGGTGTGGTGGTGTCCTTGGCGCTCATGCCTTCTGGAGCTCCTTCTTGAGTTGGGTCAGGCGGGCACTGGTGAGGTCGATCCAGCGCAGGTCGGCTTCAATGTGAAACAGGCCGTGGTCGCACATCAGGACCTGCAACAGGTCTGCGTCCTTCTTCAGGCGGGTCAATTCACGCATGCGGGCCATGTGTTCACCGCGCTGCACATCGAGCAGGCGGTCGGCGTCGTCGTCGAGCAGCAAGGCGATTACGGTCTTGGCAAAGAGCTCGCTTTGCAGGGACTCCGAGGGAACGACGGGAGTGAACAGCCACTCGCGGACCGTGTTCTGGCCCGCCGCGGTGATCTCGTATTTCTTCCGGTCCGGACCGCCCCCGGTCTCCTCACCCAAGGCCCGGATCAGCTCGTCTCTAACCATCCGGGCCAGCGTGGAATACACCTGGCCGAACGCTAAGGCCTTCCCGGCCCCGAAGTAGCGGTCGTAAGAATGTTTGAGGTCGTAGCCGTAGCTCGGCTCGCGACTCAAAAGGCCCAGCAGGGTGCGGGAGGTGTTCACGCCTCCATCTATACACTGAGTGAATAGTGGAACGCCAGCTTCGTATTCAACGGGTGCGGCCGTGTCCCGGCCCGGCTAAGGTCACGGCCTTCCAAACCTCGCCGAACTTCGCCGATTTGTCCGTTTGGTAAACCCGAGCCTGAAACCCGTGTAGAGTAGTGATCGTTGTTGTGTTTGTATTTGGTAGTTCAGGCAGTACGCGCGGTCGAAAGTCCGCGTTCTTCTGAAGTAGCGGTTTTGAACACCCCACACCGGAGGACCCGAAAGTCGGGACTTTTCCTCCACCTTCACGAAGGACAAAAATAATGGCTACTGGTACCGTCAAATGGTTTAACGCTGAAAAGGGCTTCGGCTTCATTTCCCCCGATGACTCTTCACAGGACGTCTTCGCACACTACTCCGCGATCGCTTCCTCCGGCTTCCGCTCCCTCGAAGAGAACCAGAAGGTCTCCTTCGAAACCGAGCAGGGCCCCAAGGGTCCCCAGGCCGTAAACATCCAGGCTCTCTAAGACTTAGCTTTCAGCTAACTCTTCTGAGTCCGGAACCGTAAGGTTTCTAGCAGGGTCCGTCTTTGACGGGCCCTGCTTTTGTTAACCCGCCAAAGCCATCGGCTCAGCCGTGCGCGTGGTCAGGCATTTCCTCCGGCACCACGGGGTCCCACGGCGGTTCGGTGGCCATATCGACGCCGGTTCCGGTTTCGGCGCGCGGTGTTACTTCGACGGCGGACGGTGCCGTGTGGGCTTGGCGGGCGATGCCGGCCCGGACGCTTTCCACGATTTCATCGCCCAGGAGCGGCCCGGTGTAGTCGATGTTGAGCACGCCGCCCCGGGCGGTGGTGTCATAGATTCCGAGTGCGTCCGAGAGGATTCCTTCCCGGTCCACCGCAGCCGACAGTGCGGCTGGATTCGTGGTTCGGATGCTGAAGCGCAGGTCATGCACCAACGTTTGAAGCACGTGGAAGTGCTCGGCCCCCAGTTTCTCCGCTCCCTCATCGTCGGCCTGCTTAACCACAGCCAGGCCGTCGTCACGCGTGCCCGTCGGGGGCAAAGCGACGACCAGTTCCGGCATAAGCTGCTGCAGCAGAGCTGGTTCGAGGACACTCGGTGAGATGCCGGCCAGGACGGTTCCTCGGGTACCGGCGGCGTCGTCAAGTGCCTTGCGGATCCCCGAAAGGTCAGCGGCCGAGCTGGAGCGGACCGCGATCACCACTCGACGCCGGACCATGAGACCGTCGTAGCTGACAACAGGCCGGCCGTTTCCCAGATCCTGGCCTTCTTTCGCCTGCGCCAGGGCCGCATCCGAAGTGCCGGGAGCCGTGCCGTTCGCCGGGGTTCCCCCGGAAGCTGCAGCGGACGCCGCAGTCGGGTCTGACGACGGCGTGACCGCGGCGCCGCCGGTGCAGCCGCCGAGCGAGAAGGACAGCAGCAGTGCCGGGACGATCAGAGCGACCCGGTTCATGTCACGTGCCCGCCGGATAGGCGGCCTTGTACGTTGAGGCGTAGAACCCCTCTGGCTTTGTTTCCAAGACGGGTGGATCGGAGCGTATAGGGTCGTTGATGCGGAGGTCGCCCACGGAGAACTGGACCATCATGTCGTGGTCCTCGTGCACGAGGTTGTGGCAGTGAACCATGTAGCGGCCGCCCTGCTGCCCGCCGGTGTCGAACTGCATCAGGACCGTGATCGACTCATTTTCGCCGGCATAGAACACGTCCTTCGGCCCGTTCTCCCAGGCGAAGGGCTTTCCACCATTGGTGTTCCGGGCGATGATCTTGCCGTCGACGAGGTGGATGTGTACCGGGTGGAACCAGCCGCCGGAGTCGTTGACGATGGTCCACTGCTCCACCTGGTTCCGCTGCGGGTTGGCGAACAAACGGGTGAAGTTGGACTTCTCCACGTCTGCCCAGGTCTCGCCGTTGATCGTCCATTCGCCGTGCTCCCGCCGGACCCGCAGGATCCGCTTGGCAACGGCCATGTCGGGGGTCAGTTTCATGGTGTCCAAGCCCCCGGTGGCCTTGGACGGCGGCTCGCCGACATCCAAGATCGAGGGAATGGAGCTGAGGCTCCGGGAACCGGCCGGGGACGGCGAATCGGCTACCACCAGGAATTTCATGACCTTGCCGGTGTTGGCGAAGTTCACGTTGTTTTTGTTGCTCAGGTTTCTTAGCTCGACGGCCTGTCCGGGCTTGTACTTGCGGAAATCGATCAGCACCTCATATCGCTCCGCTGTGCCCTGCCGCCAGGACGACACGGCCTGGACCCTCGCAGTCATGCCGGCGTCCGTCCCCACGACGTAGAAAGGGTCCCCGGTGGACAGGGCGAACCGGTAGGAACGGGTGATGGAGCCTACCAGGAACCGGAACCGGTAGATCCGCGGTTTGACCTTCATGGTGGGCCACGGCACCCCGTTCACAGTGATGATGTCGCCCCACAGTCCGTCGTGGCCGTTGTCGTTGTAGGCGAGGGAGCCGTTGGCGTTCAGCATCACGTCCGAGACGAGGACCGGCACGTCAAACTCGCCCTGGGGCAGCTGCGCCTGTTCGTGCTGATCTGACAGCGGGTAGAAGGCGGCGAGCCCAGAATACACGCCCTGCGCAGTGAGCATGTGGTTGTGGTCGTGGTACCAAAGGGTCCGGGCCGCCTGCCAGTTCGGGTAGTGGTAGTTCTTTACCTTGCCCGGGGCTGTGCGGTCGTTGGCGTAGCCGTCGTACTGCGGCAGCGAGGCCGAGCCGTGCAGGTGCGTGACGGTATTGAACGGGTCCGTGTACAGCAGGCCCTTGGCCGGCAGCCGGTTGCTGATCCGCACCTCGGTCCGCGTGCCCTGGGGGACCCGGATCGTCGGGCCGGGGAACGTGCCGTTGTAGCCGGCGATCGTGGTGGACAGGCCACGGGCGATCTGCGCCTGTCCCAGCTTCTGGGACAGCGAATACTTCGCAAACGGCCGGCCGTCAGGGTCCCTTCCGGTTGAGTACGGGATCAACTCCGGCGGCCGCCGAAACGTGGCTGCATAGGGGACCGGCATGTTTGCCGGTGCGAGCAGGCTGGCCGTGGTGGTCGTCGATTCATCCGAGCCGCTGGCCGGCACGCCCGCGAGGGCAGCGCCCACGTTTGTTCCGGCCAGGGCAACAGCCCCGCCAAACATGCCGAACTTTAGGGCGTCCCTGCGTGTTGCCATGTCTTCCTCCGCCGCGGATGGTCAATACCGAGACCCAGCATTCCCAGCAGAATTGATTGCCCTATGACAATCGGGGAACCAGCTTGGAAAAAACCTGCGGGAGAACGTGGGCGCTGAGGCCCCCCGCCGGCGCCCGTTCACTCGAGGAGAACCGGAAACGTTCCTTCGAAACCAAGCAGGGCCCGTCGCCGACGGGCCCTGCTCTTGTTAACTCGGGTGTGCTGGTTTGGCGGGATCTCACCTGCCTAGGAGTCGCGCGCTACTTCGGGCAGCGGAGATCGGGATTGTAGGCCGCAAACATTCCGTCGGGATTCTCTTTCCAAACCCAGGCGTGCAGGGCAAACGTGCCGGGGAACGGGCCGTTCTCAAACTTTACGCCGGCAATTTCCGGCCTGGTCTTGGCCGTTGAAAGGAACTCGACGGCAACCAGCTTGTACCGTCCGTGCTTGTCGGGCATGTACACCAGCACTTCTGGTTTGCGGGCATCGGTCTTGCCGTCAATCAGGGAATTCTTGGCGTAATGAAAGCCCATCGCGCCCACGCCCTTTTTCTCGACGCATGCGGTGACCTTCTTGTAGCCGTCCTCCTTTGCCTCAGCCAGTGAGCGGTACTCCTCAGTGACGTCCCTCAGTGTGTTGACCAGCTTGCGCTGCTGGGAAGTCAGCTTCCGGTCGTTGTCGTCATCGTCCCCGCCGCCATGGGCTGCGGCGGTGACGGGCATGAGTCCCGCCGTCAGGACTGCGGCGGCCACCATGGACATGAGTCCCTTTTTGGTGCGGTGCAACATTGTCTTTCCAACCCTCTGAGACCGTTATCTTCCGGTAAGGGCGCGAAGGGGTGGGCCGCAGACCGGCCCACCTTCGCCGCGATGCCGGCGGGCCCCCGGGGCCCGGCCGGTGAATGAATAACCCGCTCGCGAGCCTGATATTCGGCAGATTGGAGCGGCGCTTAAAATTATGCGCCGCGCCCAAAAGCCACACCAGACATAAATTAAAAGGTTGCCAGCCCGTTCCATGGCTGATTCTCGCTGAATTCGAGCAACCGGGAAGCCATCCGGCCACGGCCCGCTCGGGGCCGCCGCCGGCTTCGGCGGGCTCGGTTTCGACAGGCTCGGTTTCGACTGGCTCGGTTTCGACTGGCTCGGTTTCGACAGGCTCAACCCCCGGGACTAGTGCAGCCCCATCGCGTTGCGCACCTCGTCCAGGATGTGGTGCATGGCGCTCTCGGCTGCGGTGGCATTGCCGCCGGCCACCGCGGCGGCCACCTCCTCGTGGGCGTCGAGTGCTTCCGGGCGGGGCTTGAACGGCATGAGCCCCTGCTGGGTCCGGCTGGTGAGCACCTCCGCCACCATCCCTTCGAGGGCCGTGAACATCTCATTGCCACAACTCGTCAGCAGGAGCCGGTGGAAGGCGATGTCCGCAGCCAGGAAGGCCTGAAGTTCACCGGCTTCGCCGAGACGCCTCAGGTCCGCGGCCAAGGCAACCAGTTGGCTGCGCTCCGCGGCGCTGGCCCTGCGCGCAGCCCCGGCCGCGGCAATCGGTTCGACGGCGATGCGGAGTTCGGTGAGGCTGCTGTACTGCTGGGCCCGGCGCTCGGACGCGAGGCGCCACCGCACCAGCTTCGGATCAAAGACGTTCCACAGCTCCTGGCGCTGCACCACGATGCCCACCCGGCGCCGCGAATACACCAGGTTCATCGATTCCAGGACCTTCATCGTGTCCCGTGCCACGGTGCGGGACACCCCGTACTCCTGCTGCAGCCCTTCGAGAGTGAGGCGGCTTCCGGGCGGGAGCTCTCCGGCGGCGATGGCCACCCCCACAGCGTCCAGCACGCGTTCATGCATGGCGGGGGACCCGCCGTCGTTCGCGTTCTCCGCGTGGTCTACTGTCGCCGTCGACATAATCCTGCCTTCCATCCGCGCCCAGGCGCTCCTCCAGCGTACCGGAAGATGAAGCGAAAGGTATGACCTGTGACACTCAAAGATAGTATCTTTGACGTCGATTGGTGATACCTTATCTCCAGCGCAGTTCGCTTCGGGCTGCAGAATGAGCTTCTTCCACAAGCCAAAGACGTCTTCTTCGGAGGTAAACATGCAGTATCCAGCCACGCATCTGGTGGTCATGGGCGTTGCCGGTTCCGGCAAGTCCACCATCGCGGCCGCTCTGTCCAAGCAGCTTGGCTGGGCATGCGCCGAGGCGGACGAGTTCCACCCGCAGTCCAACATCGACAAGATGAGTCAAGGCGTTCCGCTGCAGGACGAGGACCGCTGGCCCTGGCTGCAGCAGATCCAGGACTGGATGACCGGGCAGGCCCGGGCCGGGCGCAGCACCGTGCTCACCTGCTCCGCCCTCAAGCGCAGCTACCGCCGGCTCCTGTCCGAGGCGGAAGGCCGCGTCCTCTTCATCCACCTCCACGGCGAGGCCGCTCTCATCAGCGAGCGGATGCAGGGGCGGGAAGGCCACTTCATGCCGCCCACACTGCTGCCCAGCCAGCTCGCCACCTTGGAGCCGCTGAGCCCGGAGGAACTGGCCGAGGGAAGCCTTCGCCTGGACATCTCCCGCTCCCCGGAGCAGCTCATCGGGGCCATCCTGGCGGCGCTCAAGCTGCCGTCGGACCGGACGCGCTGCGCCCACTGAACTAACGCCTTTTCATCTCTCAACCCCAACATTTGTTTCAAAGGAGAACCATGGTCATCGAAGGATGGACTCAAACGATGGGCGCAGGCCCCCTGCTGCTCATCGCGGCGGCCGCGATCGGGGTCCTGCTGTTCCTGATCATCAGGCTGCGCATGCACGCGCTGCTCGCACTGATCCTGATCAGCCTCGCCACGGCTTTCGCCACGGGAATACCCGCCAACCAGGTGGTGCCGGTGCTGATCAACGGCTTCGGGACAACCCTCGGAACCGTGGCGCTGCTCGTGGGCCTGGGCGCGATGCTCGGCCGCATCGTCGAAACCAGCGGCGGCGCGAAGGTCCTGGCCGACTACCTGATCGGCATCTTCGGAGAAAAGCGCGCCCCGTTTGCCCTGGGCCTCGCTTCGCTGATCTTCGGCTTCCCGATCTTCTTCGACGCCGGTCTCGTGGTCATGCTCCCCGTGGTCTTCGCTGTGGCCCACCGCCTCGGCGGGGGAGTGCTGCGCTACGGCCTTCCGGCAGCCGGAGCATTCTCCGTGATGCACATCTTCCTGCCGCCGCACCCGGGACCCGTCTCGGCATCTGCATTCTTCGAAGCGAACATCGGCCTGGTCACCATCGCCGGCCTCCTCACCGCGATCCCCACCTGGTACGTCACCGCCTACCTGTACGGCCTGTGGACCGGCAAGCGCATGCAACTCCCCGTTCCGGAACTGCTTGGGCACGCCAGCGCCGAGGCTGAATCACACCCGCCCCGCTTCCGCACCATCATCGGGCTGCTGCTCCTGCCGCTCGTGCTGATCTTCATCAACACCGGCCTGAACACCTTCGCCGCCTCCGGGGTGCTGCCGGAATCGGTCAAGGACGAACAGTGGTTCCAGGTTCTGCGCACACTGGGTGAGACCCCGGTGGCGCTGCTGATCTCCGTCCTCGTGGCCATGTTCGTTCTCGGCGCCCGCCGCGGAACCACCAACGGCGCACTGGAGAAGCTGCTCGAATCCGCGCTGGGCCCGGTCTGCTCCGTCATCCTCATCACCGGTGCCGGCGGCATGTTCGGCGGAGTGCTGCGCGCGTCAGGCATCGGCGACGCACTGGCCGACGTCCTCGGCAACCTTGGCATCCCGCTCATCCTGGCAGGCTTCCTGATTTCCTCGATCCTGCGCATTGCCCAGGGTTCCGCCACCGTCGCCCTGACCACCACTGCGGGCCTCATCGCCCCGGCCGTGGCGGAGGCGGGACTGAACGGCATGCAGATCGCCGCCCTGGTCATCGCGGTGGCCGCCGGCTCCGTGGTGGTCTCCCACGTCAACGACTCCGGCTTCTGGCTGGTGGGCCGCTTCTTCGGCATGGACGTCAAGACCACGCTGAAGACCTGGACCGTCATGGAAACCCTGATCGGCACCATGGGCTTCGCCATCGCCGCCACCATCTTCGGCCTCGCCGGACTGGCCGGTTAGCGCTTCTGCAACTGAATTGACGACGACGGCGGGAGGCTGGCAGATCTGCCAGCCTCCCGCCGTCGTACTTGCTATCCGTTTCGGTGCAGCCCGGCCTCTTTCACGAGTTCGGCCAGCCATGGCCGGTGGCCCTGATGGAAAATCATTCCTTCGGGCAGCCCCTGGACTGTGGGTACGGATTTGGCGATGTCGATGGTGATCCGGCCGCCAGCCATCGGTGCATTGGTGATGTGCAGGTCGCCGTAGGACTCCGGGAGGACGGGGTCCATCCAGAAGCCGCCGCGGGAAACATGGGCGTCATACCGCATCAGTGTGGTCACGAGCTGGATCGGCGTGGTGGCCGCCCAGGCCTGGGGCGAACACGCCGTTGGATAGGGGACGGGCTCGGCGAACTGGTCCCGGCTGAAGCCGCAGAACAGCTCCGGCAGCCGGCCGTCGGAATATTCGGCGGCCTCCAGGAGGGCCGTGGAGATGCGCTGCGCTTCCGCCATGAATCCGTAGCGCATCAGGCCTGCCGCGATGACGGCGTTGTCGTGGGGCCACACCGAGCCGTTGTGGTAGCTCGCCGGGTTGTAAGCGCCCATGTCGCTGGCGAGGGTCCGGACGCCCCAACCGCTGAACATCTCCGGCGACATGAGGTGCTCGGCCACCTGCGGAGCCTTGTCCTCATCCACGAGGCCGACCCACAGGCAGTGGCCCATGTTGGAGGCGCACGCGTCGACCTGCCTCTTCTTGCCGTCCAGGGCGATGGCAAAGTAGCCGCGGTCTGGGATCCAGAACTGCTCGTTGAACCGCTTCTTCAGTTGCGCCGCGCGGTCGGCCAGTTCATCACCTAAAGGTGTGTCGCCGGCGTCGTACGCTATCCAGGCGCGCGCCATGTAAGAGTCGTAGACGTAGGCCTGCACTTCGCACAGTGCGATAGGGGGCTCGGCCAGCCGGCCGTTGGCGAAGTTGATGCCATCCCAGGAGTCCTTCCAGCCCTGATTGATCAGCCCCCGGGGGTTGAGGCGCTCATACTCGACGAACCCGTCGCCGTCCCTGTCGCCGTAGTCCCGAATCCAGTCCAGCGCCCGGTCCGCGTGGGGCAGCAGCGCGGCGATGGTTTCCTTGGCGAAGCCCCAGCGGCTCACCGATCCAAGTACCGTCACGAAGAGCGGGGTGGCATCGATGCTGCCGTAATAGATGGATTTTCCGCCCAAGGAAAGCCCGCTGGAGACATCCAGCCTGACCTCATGCAGGATTTTGCCCGGTTCCTCCTCGCTCATCGGATCCACGACTTTGCCCTGGCGGTCCGCCAGGGTTTGCAGCGTACCAAGGGCCAGTGAGGGATCCACCGGCATCGCCATCTCTGACGCCCACAGCGAGTCGCGGCCGAAAAGGGTCATGAACCACGGCGCCCCGGCGGCCACCACCACACGTTCCGGGTGGTTCGGGTCCTCAATGCGGAGCGCGCCCAGATCGTCATAGCTGCGCCGCAGGGTCCGCTCGATGGAGTGGTTGCCCATCTGCACGACCGGAATCTTGGCCACCCACTCCTGCCGGCGCCGGTCCCGTGGGGACAATTCCTCACCGCCGGCATGGATGAACGACGGCGGCGGAGGACTTGTTGCCTCGGCGCTGGGCACCGCGGTGAGCACCGTGCTCCACTGGCTGTGCGGCCCGAGGGACACCCGGTATGTCACGGCTTCCTCGGTGACGTCGGCTCCCGGGGCCTGGATAAGAATGCCCTTCCGGACATCCTGCCACGCGGCCCGGATGGTCAAAGTATCACCGTCCGCCTGCCGGGTTTCTTTCCACCGCCCCTCGATCCGTGCCTCTTTAACCTCGAAAAGGTCCGCGAAGTCCGCGTCGGCCCTCACGGAAAGGATGCATTCGGCCGCATCCGGGGAGTAGTTGCGAAGGGTGATCTGCTCCTGGATGCCGGCGCCTACCTCGCGCAGCCGCTCCACGATCAGCGGACTGTCCGCATACCCGTCCGAGCGGGTGACGCGGCCGGCAAACAGTGCGCGGTACGGTTCCTTCGTCTCCGCGGCCAGTGGCTCCAGAGCCTGGCCGTTAACTGTCAGGCTCCAGCGGGACAGGATGCGGGTGTCCTGGAAGAAAACTCCGTGCGGATACTCCGGATGGATGTCCCCGTTCGGCAGGGAGATGCAGAAGGATGTGCCTTCCACCAGGGTGATGGTCCCTGCCCCCACAGGTCCGGCAGCAGTGTCAGCGTTCCATCCAGCCATCCCGGCCCCTTCACAAAACCAACGCCGGTGCGCGCCCGGACCTTGTGGCCAGGCCGCCGCCGTCGCCATGTCTTTCACCGACGCTACTCTTGCTGGCCCCCGCGGACCAGAGCTCCGCCGTCAAATACTCAGGAGGCCCTGAGCGTATCCGCCAGCCGGGAAATGCCGAGCTCCGTCCGCTCAGGCGTCTGCGAAGCAAAGCACAGTCGCAGAGCGTTGCCGAACTGCCCGGTCACGGAAAACGCCCGTCCGGGGATAAACGCCACACCGTTATGGACGCCCAAATCAAAGAGCGTCGAAGTGTCGACATGTTCACCGAATGTGAGCCACAGGAAGAATCCGCCCTGGGGATTCGTCCATGCCGCCTGTCCGCTGAAGTGGCGCTCCAGCGACGTGTGCATCGCCCGCATCCGCGTCTGATATTCGCTGCGGAGCCGCCGCAGATGTGGCTCAAGGTCACCGCGGCGAAGGAACTCGGCTGCCAGGAGCTGATTGGGAACGTTGGTGCAGGTGTCCATCGTCTGTTTTGCATCGATGAGTTTCGCCGCGATGGCGGGGTCAGCGTCCACCCAGCCGACACGCAGCCCCGGGGCGAGGATCTTGGAAAAAGTGCGGACGGAGAAGACGAGCGGGTCCCCGCCGCCGAGCTCGCGGAATCCCGGGATGTGCTCGCCGTCGAAACGCAGCATGCCATAGGGGTCGTCATCGATGATGATGCTTCCCCATTCCCTGGCCAGCGCGAGTAGGAGGTGGCGGCGCTCCAGGGACATTGCCGTCCCGGTGGGGTTCTGGAAATTCGGAATGACGTAAATGGCCTTGGGCAAACGGCCCGCTTGGTGGACCAGCTCCGGCAGTGCTTCAACCATCAGGCCGTCGTCGTCGATGGGTGCCTCCCGGAGGTCCGCACCGTATGCCAGGAGCGTGGCGCTTCCGTTGGTGTAGGTCGGTGCCTCGACAATCACCAGGTCTCCCGGGTCAATAAACAGCTTGCCCGCGAGGTCCAGCCCCTGCATTCCTCCCGTCGTGATGAGCAGCCGTTCGGCCGTCGTGCGCTCGGGAGTCGCTTCCAGGTATGCAAGGAGTTCGTCGCGGAGCGCGGTTTCGCCCTCCGTGGCTCCATACGCAAAAGCTGCGGCCCCGGCATCGGCGAGAACGGAATGATAGATCTCGCGGAAGGCATCAGAGGGAACCGCCTCAGCAGCCGGGCTCCCCATGGCGAAGCTGACAATATCGTGGGTCTGCCGCTGCAGCAGTGATGTGCTTGAATCGATGATGGAACCAACGAGGCCCTTGGCACGGGCCGCCCACAGGGGGCTTGCGGGGCTGGTGGGCGTTGGAGCCACGATGTGTTCTCTTTCCGTCTGACTCACTGCCTTCCCCTCCGCAGAGCGAGGAGTTCGAGTTCCCGTGAAACGGCTTCGATCGCATCGGCTCGTGTAGCGGGCCTCTTCTTGTTTAGGCGTTTCCTTTCGACGCGTTCCGATTGGGGTGAAGCGTGAACAGAAATGACAGCGACGCGGGAGCCGTCTGCGTGCTGTTCGGGCACTGAATTAGCAAGCGGATCGTGGAAGATCAGTTCAGTCACTGGAAACCGCCTTGTTGAACATGAACAGCAAGAAGGATCGAACCCAAGGCAACGATGCCAGCGCAGATCTGCACCAGGGAGCTGATTCCGAACCTTCTCGGACTCCTTGCGTCTGCAGCGGACCAGCTCAAACGCGACACCGCGCTTGAGCTGGTCAGGAGCCCTGCTGCGATGAGCAGGATCAGACTAACCATTGCGCTATCCGCCTTTCGGGTCCACGTCGAGGCGCACGCGTGCCTCGTGGGGGAGCCTCACTCCGGCTCCGTCCTGGCTCGTGCACGAACATAAAAATTCAGCTCAAAGTCTATCGTCGATTGTTGACAATGGCTAGGGTGAAAAACGTCCCCTTCCAATGACGGCCGGCAACTTTCGCGGCTCCTTACGAGCAAGAGCCCCGTGCAGCAGCTGTGGGCTCTTGCTCGTGTCGGACCGTATCGTTACGGCAGCATCCCCGTGTCACGTCATGTCATGTCGGGGTAGCGGTGAGATCCTCAACAGCCTGTCCCAGATGCTGTTTGATGGCGCGCAGGAGACCCTTTCGGTCGCCTGCCTCCAGCAGGTCCAGGAGGACTTGGTGTTCCTGGACCAGCGCGTCCGGGCGAGGGTAGGAAACCTGCAGGTTGAGTATGCACATTCTCGATTCGGCTGCCAGCGTCTCGTAAATCCGGAAGAGCCGGGAATTTCCCGTGCCGGCCACGAACGAAGTGTGGAACTGCATGTCCAGCCGTGCAATTGCCTGCCAGTCGGACACGGCAACCTGCTTCGCCATGTCCTTGATGATTCCCTTCAGCACGTCGCAGGTGTCATTGATCTTCTCCTGCCCGGCATCCATCAGGATGTTTGCGGCGGCTGATTCCACCGCCTCGCGGACGGCGTAGATCTCCTTGATGTCATCGGTCGACAGTTCCAGGACGAACACCCCGCGATTGCGGTGACTGACCAGGATCCCCTCCTGGCTTAATCGCTGCAGTGCTTCCCGGAGCGGACCCCTGGACGTATTCAGCTGACTGGCCAGGGCAGATTCATTGATCTGCTGTCCCGGGCGGAACGTCCCTTGGACGATTAGTTCCCGCAGCTGATCGGCGATCAGCTGCGCCGTGGGCCTTCCCTCCAGGACAAACAGTCCATCCGGTGCCGCCATTGATTTTCCTCATCTCACTCTTGGTCAAACTACGTATTTTCTAGACAGTAAAGGACTCGTGGACTTCTCATCGGGCAATACCTTCCGGCTGTGTCAGCACAACCTTTTTCGCCTTCCGGGGAAGCCTGGAGGATGCACGGGAGTACCTTTTCTCGAGCTGGGATTGCGGATAGCTCAGGAGGAGTGTCATCACCAGGTACCAGAGGCTGGCGACGATCAGCAGCGGGATGGTCTCGTAGGTGCGGGCGTAGATAAGCTGGGCGCTTTGAAGCAGTTCGGCGACGCCGAGCACGCTGACGAGGGAGGTTTCCTTGAACATGCCGATGACCTGATTGCCGGTGGCCGGGATGATCGAGGGCATGGCCTGGGGAATGATGACCTTGCGCATCTTGGTGGCGCTGCTCATTCCCAGTGAGTCGGCGGCTTCGATCTGACCCTTGCCGACGGAAGTGAATCCGCCGCGGATGATCTCCGCCATGTAGGCGGCCTCGTTGAGTGTCAGGCCGATCAGGGCTGCCGTGATGGGCGCCATCAGGGCGTTGATGTCGACCGCGGTGCTGATGTCGGTAAAGGGAATTCCGATCGTCAGGTTCGGGTACAGCGCGGCGATGTTGAACCAGAAGATGAGCTGCACCAGGACCGGCGTCCCGCGGAACAGGGTGATGTAGACGCCCGCCGTGGCCGCGATGGGTTTGATGCTGGAGGACCTCATGATCGCAAGCACGAGACCCAGCAGCGTTCCGAAGACCATGCTGGCAACCGTGAGGAAGACGGTGAGCATCAGGCCGCGGAGGATGGTTTCGTGGGTGAAGTACCGGGCGACCACATGCCACTTGAAGTTTGGATTGGTGGATACGGAAAAGAGAATGCCCAAGGCCAGCAGGGAACATACGATCCAGGCGGCGTATTCAAAGGCACTTCGACGCCGCAGCCTCGGCTTGAGCGCCGGGTCCACCGGAGTCATTTTGGTTGCACTCCCGAGGCCATTGAATTTCAGCACAGTGTCCCCTAGTTGAGCTTTGCTTCGGTGATGGCGCCTGCCTCGAGGCCCCAATTTGCGAGCGACTTCTTGTATTCGGGGCTGTCCAGAACGGACTGGGTGGCCTTCTGCAGGGCGGGGGTCAGCGGTGAGCCCTTCTTCAGGGCGATGGCAACCACGTGATCCGAGCGCGTGTCCACCTGCGGAGTCAGAATCGTGAAAGTGTTCGGCTGCTGCTTGTCGGCCCAGACGAGCGAAACAGTGTCGTAGCAGACGCCGTCAACCCTCTTGGAGGCCAATTGCGTGAGCGCTTCCTGGACGTTGGGAAGTGTAACGCCGTTGATGGCCGGCTTGCCCCTGGATGTACAGGTCCATTCGGAGATGTTCGGCAGATGCTTCAGTTGGGCGTTGGAGCCCTTGGTGACAGCGATGTTCCTGCCGCACATATCGTCATTGCTGATGTTCAGGGGGTTGCCGTTCGCCACGGCAACAGAAAGCCCTCCATTGAAGTAGTCGATCATGTCCAACACCTTCAGCCGTTCGGCAGTGGGGGACATCGTGGTGGCCGTGAAGTCATAACGGCCCCCGTCAAGGCCAGGAATGATGGTGTCGAACGAAGTGTTCTCGAACTTCAGCCTCAGTCCCAGCTTCTTGGCAATCAGCCGCGCCATATCCGGGTTGAGGCCGATCGGCGTGACGTTGTCATCGGCGAGGAACGTGGTCGGCGGGTAGTGAAGGTCCATGGCCACCGTGAGTTCGCCCTTGTCCCTGTAGGCCTGCGGCAAGAGCTTGACCACGGCCTCGTCGGGCTGGACTCCCTCGGAGATGTCAGCCGTATTTGACGTGTTCGGGCCCTCCCGTGCCGGATCACTGCCGCCGCCGGGGCCGCACGCGCCCAGTGCCAACAGAACCGCCAATCCTGCAACTGCACTCTGGGCTTTGCTTCTGGTCTTCATCGCTGCTTCCTTGGGCGAGGGGGGAGCCGGAGCCGACTCCTGATCAGACCCTCTAACGTTCTTACCTAATTATGGAACCACCCGGATCGCAGATCATCGACAATTTACAGAATTTTCTTGCGGTCATATTTCTTCCTGCCTATACGCGTCGCGGGCATCCGGGACGGGCAAAAGGGAAGAGGTGGCCAGGTCCATGGGACCTGGCCACCTCTTCCCTGTAGGTCCTACTCGAGGATGCCCTAGGCGGTGATTTCGTTGTCTTGCCTTGTGACGGTGAGATCTTCAACAGCCTTTTGCAGGTGGCGTTTGACGGCCTGCTGCAACCCTTTTCGGTCGCCTGCTTCGAGCAGGTCCAATAGGTTCTGGTGTTCCTGCACCAGCACGTCCAGGCGGGGGTAGGCAACTTCCAGGCTGAGAATGCACATTCTCGATTCCGCTGCCAGCGTCTCGTAAATCCGGATCAGCCGGGTGTTGCCCGTGCCTGCAACGAAGGTGGTGTGGAATTGCATGTCCAGCCGCGCAATCGCCTGCCAGTCGGATACGGCGACGTGCTTCGCCATGTCCCTGATGATTTCCTTCAGCACCCGGCAGGTGTCGTTGATCTGGTCCCGTCCGGCATCCATCAAGGTGTTGGACGCGGCCAGTTCCACCGCCTCGCGGACGGCGTAGATCTCCTTGATGTCAGCGGTCGAAAGCTCCAGGACGAAGACCCCACGGTTGCGGTGGCTGATCAGGAGACCCTCTTGGCACAGGCGCTGCAGTGCTTCCCTGAGTGGGCCTCTGGACGTGCGCAACTGCGCGGCCACTGCAGATTCATTGATCTGCTGTCCCGGGCGGAAAGTCCCCTGGACAATCTGTTCCCGCAGCTGATCAGCGATCAGCTGCGCCGTGGGCCTTCCTTCAAGAACAAACAGTCCTTCTGGTGCCGCCATTAGCTTCCCCCTTCAATTCATTCTTCGGCTTACTGCGCTCTCTAGACCGCTATTGCGGTGTACTTGGTCTCAAGAAATTCCTCGATGCCAATCTTGCCGCCTTCGCGTCCCAGCCCGGACTGCTTGACGCCGCCAAAGGGTGCCGCCGGGTTGGAAACCAAGCCGGTGTTCAGTCCGACCATGCCTACTTCCAGTTCTGCGGAGAAGCGAAGGGCCTTGTCCATGTTCTCAGTAAAGACGTAGCCAACGAGACCCCACTCCGTGTCGTTGGCGAGGCGAAGCACTTCGTCCTCGCTGTCGAACGCCGTGATGGCTGCTACCGGGCCGAAGATTTCGGTGCTCATCAGTTCCGCGGTCAGGGGCACGTCGGTCAGCACGGTGGGGGTGTAGAAGTATCCCGGACCCTCCGGGCGGCTTCCTCCGGTCAGGACGCGTGCCCCCTTGGCGACCGCGTCGGCCACGAGGCTCTCGACCTTGTCCAGGCCCTTCTGCTCGATGAGAGGGCCGACCTCGGTGCCTTCCACGGCGCCGTTGCCTACCCGCAGTTCGGAGATCTTCTTGGCGAACTTCTCGCTGAATTCCTCCACCACGGAGCGGTGCACGAAGAAACGGTTCGCCGCGGTGCAGGCCTCGCCCATGTTCCGCATCTTGGCCTTTAGCGCGCCGTCGACGGCCTTCTCGATGTCCGCGTCGGCCAGGACGATGAACGGTGCATTCCCACCAAGTTCCATCGAGGAGCGCATGACGTTGTCGGCCGCCTGGCGCAGCAGGATCTTGCCCACTTCGGTGGAGCCGGTGAAGCTGATCTTCCGTGCAATGCCGCTGCTGGTCCAGGTCCCCACCACGCTGGAGGCGCTGGAGGTGGTGACCACGTTCAGGACGCCGTCGGGAAGGCCTGCCTCCCGGAAGATCTGCACCAAGGCAAGGGACGTCAGCGGTGTCAGCTCGGCGGGCTTGAAGACCATGGTGCAGCCCGCGGCGACGGCAGG